>JALZVD010000339.1 GCA_023300205.1 Akkermansiaceae bacterium
TACCTTTTTGACTGTTTTTTTGGCTACCTTTTTGACTGCTTTCTTGGCTACCTTTTTGTTAGTCGTTTTTTTGGCTGTTTTTTTTGCCGATTTTTTTGCCGATTTTTTTGCTGCCATAGGTGTGAGGATTCTGAGTGATGGTGATGCGTAGATACAATTCTACCATTATAGGGTCAACTGGTGTTCCAGCCGCATCGAGAATGTTCTTCACGGGAGCAGATTCGTCAAGTGATTTCCTTCTGACAAATGGTATTTCTTTAGGATGTGACGGCGCTGCGATCATCGTCTAGTCCGCTTTTCTCAAGGAAGTAGTCATAGCCACCTGTGTAGCGGGTGACAGTGCCGTTGTTCACGTGGAGTGTGGTTTCTGCTAGATTTCTGATGAAGTGGACATCGTGCGAGATGAAGACGAGTGTTCCTGCGTATTGCTTAAGGGCGGATACGAGGGCTTCGATGGAGAGGATGTCTAGGTGGGTGGTGGGCTCATCCATGAGGAGTAGGTTTGGTGGATCTACTAGGAATTTGACGAGGTTGAGGCGAGATTTCTCACCACCTGAGAGGACGCGGATACGCTTCATGACGTCATTCTTGCGGAAGAGGAATGATCCCAGGATGGAGCGGGCTTCGTCTTCGCGGAGTTCTCCGTTGGAGGACATGACTTCGTCGAGGACGGTGTTTGACTCATTCATGGATAGTGCGCGGTGCTGAGAGAAGTATCCCATTTTGGTGGCGTAGCCTACGTTGACGTCGCCGCCTTGGATCTCTAGGTGGCCGGCGATGATTTTCATGAGAGTGGATTTGCCTGCTCCGTTGGGGCCGACGAGGACGATTCTGTCTCCGCGCTCTACGGTAAGGTCTAGTCCGTCGTAGATGACTTTTTCTCCGTATGCTTGTTTGACTTTGGAGAGTTCGGCTACGATTTGGTTAGAGCGGGGTGGCTGGGGGAAGTTGAATTTAAAGACTTTTCTTGGGGCGAGTGGTTTGACGAGTTTGTCTTTGAGCTTTTGGATGGTTTTCATGCGCTCGTTGACTTGTGATGCCTTGGAGCCGACTCCGCGAAATTTGTCGACGAATTCTTGGACTCGGTCGATTTCTTTTTGTCCGGCGCGGTAGGCTTGGACTTTTTGGTCGTAGCGTTTTTCGCGTTGTTCTGTGTAGGAGGAGTAGTTTCCGGTGTATGAGGTGAGTTTTGTTTCATCGATCTCGTAGACGGTCTCGATGATTTCATCCATGAAGTCGCGGTCGTGAGAGATGAGTAGGATGGCTCCTGGGTAGTTGCTCAGGTAGCGCTGGAGCCAGATGAGTGAGAGGAGGTCAAGGTGGTTGGTGGGCTCATCAAGCATGAGTAGGTCTGGCTCTTGGACGAGGAGTCTGGCGAGGTTAGCGCGCATGATCCAGCCGCCTGAGAAGGTGTTCGCTGGTTCTTTCATTTGCTCTTGTTTGAAGCCTAGTCCAGCGAGAATTTTCTTTGCTTTTGGTTCTAGTGAGTAGCCGTTTGCGAGGTCGAATGCGTCTTGAGCATCTGCGTATTCTTTGGTGTCTGTTGTGCCGTTGTTCTCGGATTCGCGCATGACTTTGATGGCGTCTGCGACTTCTGGTGTGATGCCGATGGCGATTTCTAGAATGGTTTCGGCGCCTGGGTCACCGGCCTCCTGAGCGAGGTATCCTGTGATGGCGTATTCATCAACGTCTGCAGTGCCTGAGTCTGGGTCTTCTTGATTAAGGATGACTCGGAATAGAGTGGATTTACCTGCGCCATTTGGTCCTACGAGTGCGACGCGCTCGCCCCAGTTGATGGTCATTTTTGCGTCTTCGAAGAGTGTTCTACCTCCGACGGTTTTGGTAAGATTTCTAATAGTAAGCACGGCAGTTACTTGCAATGAATTTGGGAGGTTTGCAATGAAAAAGAATGGGGAATCAGGGGGTGGTGTGTGGGTATTTGCATAAATATTTTGTTGATCTGCTTTCTTTTTTGGGAGGGAGGCTTTATTGATGATGGGACTTACGTTATGAGAAATTACATTTTACTGATTATTTTTACGTTTTTGCTGGCTGTTGTAAATGAGGGGTTTTCTCAGACGAAAGGGATGGAGGTTAAGAAGCCTTTTTGGAGTAAGAAGGGTGTTTGTGTGACGCTGAGAACTCCTGGGAAGGATAAGCATGGTAGGGTGGTGAAGGGCGATTATTTGAAGAATATGCCTAGGGTGAAGCGGCTGAATGTGGGGTGGAATTATAGCTGGGGGATTACATTGCAGCCTACTCAGTCTAGGCGGACGAGTTTTGCGCCGATGGTTTATTCTGTTTATGGGAATCCTTCTGTTGATGCTGTGGCGGCCAGAATCCGTAAGTCGATAGCGCTAGTGGGGGAGAAACAGAGACATACTGTGTTGTTAGGATTTAATGAGCCGGATAAGGGTAATCAGGCTGATATGAGTGTGGATAGGGCTTTGAAGTATTGGAAGTCGCTGGAGGCGCAGGGTGTGGCATTGTGTAGTCCATCGACGGTGCATCCTGATAATAAATGGATGAAGGAGTTTATGAGCGGGGTGAAGAAGAGGGGGCTGCGGGTGGATTACATAGGGGTGCATGATTACGGGAACGGGAATGTGGAGGCTTTTAAGCAGAAGTTGCGTAAGATTCATGCGATGTATGGTAAGCGGCCGATTCTTATTACGGAATTTGCGGTGGCTGACTGGGGTACGCCTACTATTGAGAAAAACCGTCATTCTCCAGCGAAGGTGCTGAAGTATATGAAGGAGGTTTTGCCTTGGATGGATAAGCAGGATTGGATTGTGGGGTATGCTTGGTTTCCATTTGGGATTACGAGTAAGCAGGGGACGAGTTCTGCGCTGTTTGATGCGAAGGGTGAGCTGACGGAGTTAGGGAGGTTTTATTCTAATTATCGGTCAAGGTAGAGCTTGTCATGGGTAGGGGATTTTCTTAACATAGGAAATGACTGTTTTTATTCGTGTGGGATTGGTGGTTTTGAGTTCGGTGTTGGGGGTGTTGGTATTCCCTCCGTTTGGTTTGTGGTGGTTGGCTGTGGTGGCTTGGGTTCCGTTGTTTTTTGCGCTGCGCGGGCTTTCTACTAGGCCGGCATTTTATGTCGGGTTGGGGCAGGGGTTGTTGCTTTATGGGGTGACCTTGTCTTGGTTGTGGGGGTTATTTGGGTTGTCTTCATTTGCGCTGTGGATTATTGTAGCGTCTTTTGTGGGATTGGCGTGTGGGTTGATTTGTAGTTTAAGGTTGAATGGTGTTTGGGGTTCAGTGATTGGGGCTGCAATCTGGGTGGGGTGTGAGTTTTTCAGGTCGGAGATTTATGCGTTGCATTTTCCTTGGATTACGCCTGGTACTGGGCTTGCTCCGGGCTGGTTTTCGCCTGTAGTGGGAGTTTATGGGGTTAGTTTTCTGGT
>JALZVD010000340.1 GCA_023300205.1 Akkermansiaceae bacterium
AGTGAATCTATAAAAGCACAAGTCGAGCCCTTTCCATTCGTCCCAGCCACATGAATAACCTTAGTCTTACCTTCTGGAAATGCCAAAAACTGCGCTAACAACTCAGCTGGAGCATCCAGTCCAAGCTTGATACCAAAGTTCTGAGTAGAGTAGATCCACTCAACCGCCTCAGAATAAGTCATCTCAGATAGACAATTATTTTAACATGTAGCTCAGTAAACTTCCGAGCCTTACTCGTAGTTCACGGCGCTCCACAATAGCATCCACCAGCCCATGCGATAACATAAACTCAGCAGTCTGGAATCCCGGAGGAAGATCTTGGTGTGTAGTCTCCTTCACCACTCGCGGCCCAGCAAAGCCAATCATACACTTAGGCTCCGCTAAATTAATATCACCTATCGTCGCAAAGGATGCCGTCACTCCTCCAGTAGTAGGGTGAGTCAGCACAGAAATATAAGGAAGACCAGCTTCAGATAACTTTGCCAGTGCTCCACACGTCTTCGCCATCTGCATCAACGAGAGCATACCCTCCTGCATTCTAGCACCAGATGATGAAGAAAGAATAATCATCCCACATTTGTCAGCGATCGCCCTCTCAATCGCTCGGGTGATTTTCTCCCCCACCACTGAACCCATTGATCCAGCAAAAAACTTAAAGTCCATCACAGCGATCATCGTCGGGCTTCCCTTAATACTAATCTTACCAGTTACCACAGCATCATTCAGATTCGTCTTCTGACGCAACATCTCTATCTTCGCTTCATACTTATCAAACCCAAGTGGATTCTTAGAATAAAGTGTCGAATCCGTCTCCATAAATGAGCCCGGATCAGCAAGCATCTCTATCCTCTCTCGAGAACCTAACAGAAAATGATGCCCACAATGTTGGCACACCTCGTGATTTTGCTTCAGATCCAGAACGTGTAACATCTTGTCGCATCCAGGACAATTAGTCCATAGATCGTTCGGCATATCCTTCTTCTTATTTTGGCGGAGACGAGGTCTTTCAAAGATTCCCATAGCGTTTTATTGGTAAGATTTCAGACACTCTATCCACGTAAGACCGTTACGACAACAATGTTTTCAACTTTTGGAAACTCTTTCCTAAGCAATTTCGCGCATTCCTCTGATGTTGAGCCAGTAGTAAACACATCATCAATGATAATTATCGACCGATAACCCTCTAAATCACCACAAACCGAAAATGCCCCATTTAAATTCCTCAACCGCTCCCCACGAGACAACTTAGTTTGAGTCGTCGTATACCTTACACGGCGCAAAAGCACTCGCGTCGGGATCAACGTCTGCTTACTAATCTCCCGGCACAAAAACTCAGCCTGATTAAAACCTCTGCTAAACTTCCTCCGCCAATGCAGCGGAACAGGGACAAGCACAGGATCACGCAGCTCAGAAAACCTCGCTTCTCCCAACAGCATTTCAGAACAAAACCTACCCAGTACACGCGCCAGATACTGACGCTTACCATACTTATAAGAAATCACCACTTCACGGTTTTTAGCAGTATTTTTCAGTGCAGACTGAGCAAAATCAAAAGAAAAGCTCAGCGTATAGCAATTCGGGCACACAGGATTTTCAGAAAAATCACCCTCAAAATCCTCACCACAAACATCACAGAAACCCTCCTTAATTCTCAGTGAAGACTCAAAACAATCATCACAAATCGCATCTCCTCCCTCAACCAACTCCTCACAGAAAAAACAACTACTCGGATAGACTAAATCTAAAATACCAGAGAACAATCTTTTCAGCATCACTACAAAAGCGACTTCTTCGGCCGCAAATAAAACCATACAGCCACCCCAGTCAAACAGACAAACACCAGCGGAAGCAGCCCCTCTCGAATATCATTCCCATAAAATACTGGATGAGCATCCCCCGTATTATTAGTCAGCGCAGAATACATCTTCAGCGTAAACACCCAACCCGCATGAAGGCCAATAGACATCCACAAATAACCCGTCTTATGTCGTGCTATCCCCAGCACCACACCCACAGCAAATAACGTCAAAAACACCCCAATAAAATCCTCAGGATGCAAAAACTTCTCACCAATCTGCCCTAACAACCTAAACCCCGCATCAGAAGAACCACCATCCATAATCTCAGGACTCCCATTATAAGGCTTCAAGAAATGCACCAAGGCAAAGAACAATGACAACCCAACAATCGTAGCCCGCACACTCAAACTACGCATCAACAGCGCAAACAAAACACCCCGGAACAACCACTCCTCCAGTAATGAAGCCCCCACAGCAGGAGTAACAGCCTTCATAAGTGCCTTGCCTGGAGAGGCATCCGTATCCACAGTCACCCACCCTAGCTTATACACCACCAGAAAGAAAATACCCATATACCCCATCGCATAGAAAAACCCCACCACCATATCCTTCCACCCTTGCCATCGCGGATTGATCCGGACAGAAAACGGCGGCTTCACATCCCTATGCTCACTCTTCAACGTTCTAATAAATGGATACAGCAAAATGATCGCCACCCCCATCATCACCCTATTAAAATAACGTGCCAGATCCGCCTTCCCCATACTCTTCTTCACAGATCCCAGCCACTCTACACCATCACCATTACCAATACCCTTCCCCCAAGCATACACAGACGGTGTAAAAATTGCCGCCAAAATTAGACAAAGAATCACAAACAGAAATAACCTCGTTAACTCGTTTTTAAGAAATACTTTCACTAAGTGAAATCCTAACACCCACCTCTCGTACATGTCCAGACCATAGATTTTACAGTTGATTTCATCACCACACTACCCAACCATAGCCACATGCAGATTCAGCAACGACATGAATGGAAAGAAGATACCGATGAAGGCCTCCGCTTTTACCGTGGCATTTATCACTCCAAAGAATGGAAATTCACAACCGCCCTCAAAGGCACCAGGAGTAACCCCGCTGAATGGGAACCCATCAAAGACGTCAAACCAGAACACTGGGAAGCACTTCGAGACGTCCTCTACAGAAAATACCAACGTAAACGCTGCCCCTGGAAACTCATCGAAGGAATCGACAAAATACTCGGCAAAGACCCAGAAACCAAGTAATAACCAAGAGAGCTACCTAGCCTCTACAGCATATCCTTGCGCCGCTTCTCCTTCAAAAGCCGCTGGATGAACTCCTCCACCGTCCGGTTCTCAGTCGCAAGAAATCGCTTAAACTCCTTACCTTTTGCATCTAACAAAAGCACCGTTGGAAAACCTTGTACCTTCCACTTCTGCGCCTCCTTCTGCGTAGCCTTCTTCAGCTCAGCATCTTTATTCGGAGCATCCAACTTCACCAGAACATAATGCTTCTGCGCACCGGCAAGAAACTCCTTCTTCGAAAACACCTCCTTATCCATCATCATACACGGTGGACACCAGTCAGAACCAGTGAACTCAACCATCACTAACTTCCCTTCAGCCTTTGCCTTCTTCACCCCAGCCTTTATATCTGTTAGCCATGGCCCCTTAGCAGAAGCCACAGATACCACACTCATCACCAGACCAGCCAAAAACACATTTCGTAATAATTTCATCATCCTCATCTATCATAACAGCGCCACCCTCACACATTTATTTCTTTTTTTCACTCAAACCACAAAAAATAGACCTCCCCGCTACCTACATCATCCACCCCAAGCCATCGCATTCTAAAAAGTTGACCACCCTTCCCATCGCGCATCTCTCGAGCCCCAGTCACTCGCTTACTATAACGTTCCTCTCTCACTCAAACACTAGCTTAATCCTCTATTGATAAACGTATGAATCCTATGAAAATTCACTACCACAAGATTAAGCACTCGCAACTCCCCCAAAAATTAGATAAAAAAAACCATGAGTAGTCATCTAACCAACGCGCCCTTCTTCCCAGAAACAAAGGAAATACTACAGAAGCTCATCCTCATCCCTACAGCTCTAATCATCACCAGTTGCGCCTCCCTTAAACAGTCCAGCTCAGACTACACCGAGCCAGTACTCCAGCCCCCTGCCAACTATAAATCCTCCACAAGCTCAAAACTTGGCATCTCTACCCAGTGGTGGAGATCATTCAATGACCCAAAACTAAACTCGCTTCAATCCCAGCTCCTCTCACAAAACCTAGACCTCTCCGCAGCCTACGCTAGGCACAGACAAGCACTCGCCAGACTCGGCATCTCACGCTACAACCTCTTCCCCCAAGCCAATGCCTCAGCAAGCGCTGCCAGAAAGAAATCCTCACAAGCAGATCTAAACAAAACTCAACCCAGCGAATATTACAACCAATACAATCTAGGCGCAAACCTCTCCTACGAACTAGACCTCTGGGGACGCGTACGCGACCTCATATCCGCAAACAAAGCCAACGCCCAATCCACACAATACACCATCGCTGATGTGCGCCTTAACCTCCAGACCCAGCTCGCAAAGCAATACTTCGCACTACACTTCCTAGATGCAGAAATAGCCACCCTAAAAAGCGCCGTTAATACGCGTCAGGAAAATCTAAGAATCACCAACCAACGACTCACCGCAGGCATCAGCTCAGAACTAGATTCAACCAGAGCAAATTCTGAACTAGCAAATGCCAGCGCAGAACTAGCATCAATAAAAGGAACCAGAGCACAGCTAGAAAACTCCATTGCCGTCCTCCTAGGAAAACAAGCATC
>JALZVD010000341.1 GCA_023300205.1 Akkermansiaceae bacterium
TCTTCGATCAGAGTAATGATAAAACGATAGTAAATACTGATCAGCAGGTGTCTAACAGTAGTGCAGCTGGCTCGACTATGATGTCCAATGATAAATTAGATGGCCATGGAGGTAATATGGATCTTTCTAGTGAAGCTATTCAGCTACAAGCTCTTGATTTATTACAGCAATTCCATGATTCAGCAGACCAAGATGTGAAAGCTTCTTTATGCCGTGTGCCTAAGCGCACCTTGGCTGATATGAAGGATTACTATTCAAATAGAGCGCAAGATTATGCTGTGACTAATGTAGAGATTGATCCTACTCTAATTGTTGAGAATGATATGAAGTTTATTAAAGCTGAAGTGAAAACTGAGCTTGATGGAGAGAAGGGGTCTAAAGTTGCTTATTTTGTCGAAGATGAAGGAGGTAATCTGAAGCTAGATTGGTATAGTTATGTGGGTTATGAGGTGACTCCTTGGGATAAGTATCTCAACCTAGGTGATGAAACTCCAGAGGACTGGCATGTATCTGTGAAGCTGAATGGTGATGAGCATCCTGATTATCCAGAAGATAAGTTTGTGGCATTGAAAGTGAGGAGCTGGAGCCCAGATGCTATCAATTCTGTTAATGCTTATTTAAGTAAGGAAAACCCAATGTATCAGCAGTTAATCAATGCTTATAATTCAGGGCAAAAAACTTTCATTATTAGATTACATCATATCGGGGATGTTACAAATTCACTCTTTGTCGATGATGTCATATCGCTCAGTGAGTTTTATGCGCAGGACATCGACTCGGATGTAAGCTCTAGTATTGATGAAATTTCTTTCGGTGATTCTTCGTATTGACGAATGCATTTGCTAAGGTAATGCTTCTTGAAGAATGAAGTGTTTCCATAGCAAAATTTTACCTAGATTGTTGCAAGACAAAGCTTCTCTTCCATTATGGAAAGGGAAGCTTTCTTGTGATATGCTACTGGACGAGAACATTCTTAGTGCGTCAGAGATTATTGACTGTCAGCCATTGCCTTCAGAGGTGATTCGATCTGCTCATTCCCGCTCTTATTTACATAAGATTCTGAGTGGCCAGTTAGATATGAAGGAGCAAATGCTGCTGGGTTTTAGGGTTACTCCTGAGATTTACCCGATGGTTTCGTCTTCCGTAAATGCATCTATCAGTACTTGTCTTACTGCTTTAGCTGAGAGGGTATCTGTATCGCTTTCAGGGGGGATGCATAATGCGTATGAGGACTTTGGTATTAATTATTCGATTTTTAATGATATAGCAATATCTGCTAAAATTGTTCGTAAAATGTACCCTAAGCTTAAGATTCTGATTATTGATACAGATGCGGATCATGGAGCAGGAACTAATTCACTTCTATTGGATGATGCGTATACGAAGACTTTTTCTTTCCACTCGTATGGGAGCAGGAAGCCAAGTTTCTTGAGCGATTATGATGTGACTGTTGCTCGCTATATAGAGGGAGGCTCTTATATCGATTTGTTAATGGGGCGTTTAGCGACTGCTTTAGAGCGGGCGATGCCGGATCTAGTCATTTGGGTGTCTGGAGTAAGTGCGCATTATTTGGATCAGAGCCGTTTGATGCGTTTGCATGCGAATGATTTATTTTATAGGGACATGATGATCTCACGTGCTTTAATTAAGAATAAAATACCATTGGCTGTTTTACTAGGTGGAGGTAATAATGATAATCCTATTTTAACAGGTAAGTTGCACCGGAATACGATAGCGGCTGTGAAGCATAATGTGGCAAAGTATATGGTTAGTTCCTAGGAGTAGGAGTCTTCTTGCCATTTTAGATCATAGGGGGATACTGTCCATTTGGTGTGTCATTGTAATGATTAGATATTCATCATTTTAAGATATGATTTTCAATTTATTAAGGATAGATCAATAGGTAATACATAAAAAAGCGGCTTTCCTCTGTAGGAAGCCGCTTGGTGAATTTTATGATTTAGAGTTTTTTAGAAGTGAATGGCGTGTCCGTCTGCATCTAGAGTAGCTTCGTGGATTGCTTCAGAAAGGGTAGGGTGAGCATGAATAGTGCTGTGTATTTCATCGATCGTGCATTCCATTTCAAGGGCGAGTCCCATTTCGGCGATTAGCTCAGTGGCATTGTCTCCGATGATGTGAGCACCGAGGAGTTCTCCATGTTTCTTACCAAAGAGAAGCTTTACGAAGCCTTCTGTGTCACCAGCTGCTTGGGCTTTACCGATAGCCGCGTATGGGAAGTTACCTACCTTATACTCGACTCCATCTTCCTTAAGTGCGCGCTCAGTCTTACCAACTGAAGCTACTTGTGGGTGGGCGTAGGTGCAGCCTGGGAAGAAGCCCACTTTACGTGGGTTATGACCTTCTACGAAGATTCCTTCAACGCATTGCATGGCTTCAAATGATGCGGTGTGTGCGAGCCAAGGAGGGCCTGAGATGTCACCACATGCGTAAACGCTAGGGATGGAAGTCTCGTATCTGTCACCGACCTTGATGAATCCGCGATCTAGTTCTGGTTCCATTCCTCCAGGGAGGACAGGTGCTATACCGATCGCAACGAGGCAGACATCGGCAGTGATTTCTTGTGATCCAGCGGCGTTTTCTACAGTGAGCGAGACGGAATCTCCGTTGTCCTTGGTTTGAACTACTTTACTGTCTACGAGGCAGTTAATACCTTGTTTCTTGAATGACTTGGTGAGTGCCGCTCCAACTTCATCATCTTCTACAGGGAGTAAGTTTGGCATCATTTCGATGATGGTGACCTTGGTTCCGAAGGCGTTGTAGATGTATGCAAATTCAACTCCGATGGCGCCAGCTCCGATGATGACCATTTCTTTTGGCTGCTCTGGAAGAATCATCGCTTCTTTTGATGAGATGACTGATTTTCCGTTGAATGGTAGTGGAGGTAGAGCTCTACTTTTACAGCCAGTTGTTACGAGGATGTTTGAGCCTTCGATGATTTGAGTTTTTCCATCCGCGGCTTTTACTTCTACTTTATTTGGAGCTGCGATGCTGCCGTGGCCTTTGATGTAATCTACTTTATTTTTCTTAAATAAGAATTCGATACCGCCTGCGAGGCGAGTGGAGACTTTTCTAGATCTGCCGATGATGGTGGTCCAGTCATATTGAAGGTTATCAAATGAGATTCCAAATTCTTTAGATTTCTTAGTGAGTGTCTGATAGAGCTCAGCGTTCTTGAGGAGAGCTTTAGTCGGAATACATCCCCAGTTTAGGCATGTTCCGCCAGCGCGTTCAATTTCAACACATGCTACTTTTTTGCCAAGTTGTGCTGCACGGATAGCGCCTACATAGCCTGCAGGGCCTCCACCGATTACTATAAGATCATACATATTGATGTGTGTTTTGGTTTCTGGTGGATGGCGAGAATTGCTGTCCACATCTGATGAGATGACTGTTAGGCATTTTACATATAAATTCAAATATCAAATGTTGGAAATGGGTTATTTTTTGTGAATGTGAGATTAATATCTGGATGAGGATCTTATTTGTATGCTAGATATGGTTTATGCCTGTATTTCCTAAACCTATTCATTTGGCGCATCAGTTGATCGAGAAGCTAGTTCGTTCTGGTGATGTTGCTGTGGATGCTACTTTAGGGAATGGCCATGATGCATTATTTTTAGGGGGTTTAGTTGGTGAGAGAGGTCGGGTTATTGGATTTGATGTGCAGAGTTCGGCTATTGAATCTTCTGAGGAGAGGATGGTTGAAAATGGGATTAGTAACTATGATTTTCATTTGGTAGGGCATGAAAAAATGGGGGAGCTAATTACTCAGGAATACTTGCCACTTGTGGTGGTGATGTTTAATTTAGGCTATCTGCCCAATGCTGATAAATCTATTATTACGCGAGAGATGACTACTATTCCAGCGTTGGAGTCTGCTCTTGGTTTAGTTAGGGTGGGTGGGCTAGTTAGTATTATGTGCTACCCAGGTCATGAGGGCGGTGACGAGGAGTCAAAGGCTGTGAGTGCGTGGGCGGCAAATTTGGCCCGTGAGGAATACCGCGTGGCTCATTATGGGCTTCATAATGCGCCGAATAATCCGCCGTTTTTACTGCTGGTTGAGAAACTTGGTTAGAGTCTTATTGTAGCCGAAGTTCCATAATTAGGAGATGGGCTATTTTCTAATTGAATGGTTCCTTGGTGGAGTTCGATGACTTCTTTGACAAATGATAGGCCTAGACCGCTAGATTTTTGTGAGGTGTTAGGTTTGCTGATAGAGTAGAATTTATCGAATACACGAGTGAGTGCATAGACTGGTATGCCGGGTCCTTGGTCTGATAGGATGAGAGTTGTTTGGCTGTTGATTGATGTGGCGCTGAATTTTATGGTGCCGTTCTCGGGTGAAAAATGGATGGCATTTTCTAATAGGTTGGCGAGTGCTGCTAGGAGCAAATTTTTGTCGCCATGGATGATGAGGTCTGATGGGATGTCAATTTTTAGAGTTAAGTTTTTTGTTTCTAGGCTATGTTGATGATCAGTTTGGATTTGATTGGAAAGTGAGATCAGGTTGATATTTTTTCGTAGTTTTAGCTGTGGTTGAGCTTCTAGGTGAGAGAGCTTGAGGAGTCCATCAATGATGCGTTGTGATCTGTTGGTTTCATTCTGAATGTTTGTGAGGAATTTGTGACGCTGCTCCAGAGGCATATTTTCTTGGAGGAGTTCTGCGGAGCCTCGGATAGCTGCTAATGGGGACTTTAGCTCGTGTGTGAGTATCTGAGTGTAGTTCTCAACATAGGATTTACCATCTAGTGATTCACGCATTTCCTTTAGTGCGTTACCGAGCGTGTTGACTTCTCTGCCTCGACCGAGCTTGGGGCTAATAGGGCGTTCGCCACGGGTCATGGCGTTAGCGTATTGTGTGAGTTTGCCGATGGGCCGAAAAATCCATGTGAATACAGCGATGGTGAATACAATAATGCCTAATGCTATCATGGTGATGGATAGGGTGATCCATTTTCTCCGAGAGGTGATGAATGGGCGGACGTCTTGCTGAGCTTTGTATACTGAGAGAGTGCCAAGGATCTCACCATGATGTTTGATGGGGACACCAATATATAGGACGGAGCTATTTGCATCATTCTCGTCATCGCGACTGGAGCGAGCTCCGTATTGGTTTTGATTGGCTTTCAATACGTCGTTGTATTGTGACATGTTCTTGCCTGTGAGTTTGTTTTTAGAGTCAAAGATGACTATTCCCTGTTGATCAGTGATATAGACGTTTGTTCCTACTTGGGTTTTAATGAGCTGGAATATTATTGCTTTAAAGTTATGGTTTTGAGCTTTTTTTAGAGCTGTATTGAGTCGTTCTGTTTGAAGAGTTTTCTCTGAAATGTCAGTTTCTACTATCCCAGTCAAAATGTGTGCGGTGTCGATAAGGCATTCTTCTGTGGCCTGAAAGGTTTGATCTTCTAGGTCATCTGTTAAATACTTATAGAGCATGAGAAATCCCGTACTGGTGACTAATGCCATGATCATGACAATGAGGCGTGTGAGGCGAATTTTCATTTTATAGATTGAGTGAATAGAGGGAGGGGGAGTTGCTTGGATTGGTATTGGATACAGTCTGACCTTCTGATGTATCTGCTGCAATCTAGATTATAGTTACTTTAGGGAGCTATTTTCTCAGTATAAATCGCCGCTCTTTTTTTTAAAAAATGAGAATTTAGTGATAATTTTTGGTAATAATATTTTAAATATGTATTGATTTTATTGACAAAATTATATTTACATGTATATTGATATTACAGTATTTAAAATCCCCCAGCAGAACAGCAGTTAGCTGAGATTGAGAAACTGTATTTCATTAAGTGTTTCCCCCTACAATCCTAGTGATTGTAGGGGGTTTTTGTTTATTAGACTCGTGTGTGAGGGGTATTTAGAGTTAATGAAGATAGGTCTTAAAGATAAAGTAAGTTATTTATTAAGAGTTCTTTGTGAGTTGAGTGTGATTCAATTGCCGTAGTAGAGCTTGATGTGTTATTAACGGTGCCTCCGTCATGAGATAATACTCTATTAGATATAAGAGGTGCTGTGAGCGAGATTGTAACATAAAAAAGGCTCTTCACGAATGAAGAGCCTTCTGAGAATGAATGTTTATCTAGTTATAATTAGATAGATACTGACTGGATAGTCTGAAGAACTCGTGATGAGATCTTGTATGGGCAACCTTGTGAGTTTGGACGACGGTCTTCAAGGTAACCTTGATATTTGTCATCTTTCACGAAGCCGTGAGGAACGCGGATAGATGCTCCACGGTCTGCAACTCCCCATGAGAACTTGTCGATTGATTGAGTCTCGTGGAGTCCTGTGAGGCGATGGTCGTTATCAGGTCCGTAAACAGCAATGTGCTCTTCGATGTTTGCTTCGAATGCATCCATGAGCTTGAGGAAGTAGTCCTTACCTCCGACTTCTCTGAGGTGCTTAGTGGAGAAGTTACAGTGCATGCCTGAACCGTTCCAGTCGCCTTTAACAGGCTTGCAGTGGTATTCGATGTCGATACCATACTCTTCACAGAGGCGCTCTAGTAGGAAGCGTGCTACCCAGATTTGGTCAGCAGCTGTTTTTGATCCTTTTCCAAATATTTGGAATTCCCATTGTCCTTTAGCTACTTCAGCGTTGATACCTTCGTGGTTGATTCCCGCTTCTAAGCAGTAGTCTAGGTGAAGGTCAGTAATTTCTCTGCCGATATCACCTACGTTTTTGTAACCAACACCACAGTAGTAAGGCCCTTGTGGAGCAGGGTATCCGTCTTCAGGGAAGCCAAGTGGCTTGCCGTCTTGGTAGAGGAAATACTCTTGCTCGTATCCGAACCATGTGTCTTCGTCATCAAGGATTGTTGCGCGAGCGTTAGATGGGTGTGCAGTTCCGTCAGGAAGCATTACTTCACACATGACAAGGATGCCGTGTGCGCGAGCTGGATCTGGGTATAGAGCTATTGGCTTGAGAACACAATCTGAGTCACCACCGTCAGCTTGCAGAGTGGATGAGCCGTCGAAGCCCCAGTCTGGAAGTTGCTCGAGAGTTGGAAAATCATCGAATTCTTTGATCATGCACTTAGTGCGGAGATTCTGAACTGGTGTGTAACCGTCCAGCCAGATGTAATCTAGTCTGTATTTAGCCATGTTTTGTTTAATGTATGTTTTGGATAATTCTTGTTGAGCATTAGCTCGGGTTGTTAACTATTTCGAGCAATTTTCATGCCAAGATTTCTGTGAATTCACCTAGTTCGGGTGGTTCATTAAAATCGTGCTTATTTCTAGCGGGGGAAGAAATTATTGTCGAGTAAGAGTTTTGGCAAATTGAGCATTTCTTGATTTTGATTGAGTTTGGTGTTGCAAATTAGCCAAATCTGGGGATTGTCGCCGCAGAATTTTAGACCACAAGTATTTATGACTGAAAAGATAAGAAATATTGCGATTATTGCACACGTTGACCACGGTAAAACTACGTTAGTAGATAAATTGTTGGAGGCTGGTGGAGCGTATCGTGAAAACCAAGAGAAGGTAGAGCGCGCAATGGATTCCATGGATCTTGAAAAAGAAAAAGGAATCACTATTAAGTCGAAGAACACATCTATTCATTGGGAGGACTACACGATTAATATCGTGGATACTCCTGGGCACGCCGACTTCGGTGGTGAGGTGGAGCGTGTGATGAAGATGGTGGATGGTGTTCTGCTAGTGGTCGATGCTTATGAAGGCCCGCAGGCGCAGACGCGTTTTGTGCTTAAGAAGGCACTTGCTGAGGGGCTTCATCCGATCGTTGTCGTCAACAAGATTGACAGAGATTTCGCACGTCCTGAGGAGGTGCATGATATGGTATTAGAGCTATTCTTAGAACTTGAAGCTTCTGAAGAGCAGTTTGAGGCACCATTCTTCTATGGATCTGCTAAGAATGGTTTCTTTGTAGGTAATTTGAAGGATGATCAGGTGGACATGCTTCCATTGCTGAATGGTATTGTGAAGAGTGTTCCAGCTCCTGAGGCAACTGCTGATGAGCCATTCCGGATGCTTGCATCTAACATTGACTGGGATAACTACGTGGGTAGAATAGCTCTCGGTAAAGTTCTTTCAGGGCAAGCCCAGAAGGGTGATAGCATCTGGCTTCATCGCAAGGACGGCACAAAAGTGCGCAGCAAGGTGAGCCGAGTATTTGAATACGGTTCAAATGCTAGTGCTGAGTCAGCTGTGGCTTCTGCTGGAAACATTGTTGGTATTGCAGGTTTTGAAGATATTGACATTGGTGAGACCCT
>JALZVD010000342.1 GCA_023300205.1 Akkermansiaceae bacterium
CTACTCTTTTGAGTGAGTGGATGGAAGGGGTTTTGTTGACTGTTAGATGTGGTGAAGTTTTGGGGTTGGTGTGAGAGGTCAGGAGGAATGGGAAAGGGCGAAGGATTGGGAAGGAGGCCGAAATAGCCCGAAGTTTGGGGGGTGTGGTGAGGAAGGGGGCGGTTTGAGGGGGTGAGGCTGGTTTGAGAAGGGTTACCAGCTGGGGCGGCGTTATGACAGAGGATTGATAAGAAATCCCGCGAGCGCTGCGGTTGGTTCGCGGGCGCTCTGCGGGGTTGATGCGGGGTTGGGTTAGGTTGGCTCTGTGGTGAAGGCTCTGGGTTCGAAGCGCATGAGGGCGGGGAGGAAGGTTAGGGGGATGTTTCCGGTGGGGCCGTTGCGGTTCTTTCCTAGGACTAATTCTGATTCGCCGTCGTCGTCGTCTCGGTCTTGTTGATTCTCGGCGTAGTAGACCTTTCGGTAAAGAAGGGCGACCATGTCGGCGTCTTGCTCGATGGATCCGGATTCGCGGAGGTCTGACATGCGGGGGACTCCTAGGGCCGAGCCGGTGCGGCCCTCGGGGCCTCGGTTGAGCTGGGCGAGGACGATGACCGGGATGTTGAGTTCTTTGGCCAGGGCTTTGAGGCCTGCGGAGATTTCGGCGACTTCGCGCTCGCGGGAGTTGGCGGCTTGTTTGGATCCGGAGCGCATGAGCTGGAGGTAATCGACCGCGATGCAGCTGATGCCTTCGTCACGGTGTTTCCGGCGGGCTTTGGCGCGGAGGTCGTTGATTGAGATGCCTGCGGTGTCGTCGATGAAGAGCTTAGATTTGGATATTTCGGCGGAGGCGGTTTTGATTCGCTCTAGGTCGCCCTTGCTGGGTTGGTATCCTTTGGTGAGTTTTTGAAATTCAAAGCGGGCGCGTGAGAAGATGAGGCGCTGGACGATTTGAACGGTGGACATCTCGCAGGAGAAGACCATAGCGGGCTGGCCGGCGTTCACGACGATGTGCTCGATGATGTTCATCATTAGGGCTGTCTTGCCCATGGAGGGGCGGGCGGCGATGACGAACATGTCCGGGCCTTTGAGGCCGTTTATCATTTTGTCGAGGACGTTGTAGCCGGTGCTGATGCCTGTGATGCCTCGGTCTCCTGCGAGGAATTCTTGAAGGTAAATCATGACTTCTCCCACGGCCATTTTGACGTCGATCTCTACGGTGACTTCGGAGGATTCTCGGATTTCGAGGATCTTTTGTTCGACGGTGTCGAGGAATTCTTGGACGTTTTGAGGATCCTCGTTCGCGGTGGTGATGGCGTGGGTGCAAGAGGTGATGATGTTTCGGAGGATGAATTTCTCTTTTACAATTTCGAGGTGAGAGCCGAAGTGGGCGGCGGTGGGGGCATAGGTGTAGATCTCGGTCAGGGCGGCGGGGCCTCCGATGGTGTCGATGAGGTCTCGGTCGAGGAGGTGCTGGGTGAGGGCGACGAGTTCGATTGTTTTCCCGGCCTCGAAGTGGTCGATGAAGATTTGATAGAGCCGCCCGTGGGATGGGAGGTAGAAGTGGGCAGGGGTGAGTTTTGATTCGATGGCTCGCCCGATGTATTCTTCGGGGTTTTGGAGCATGGAGCTTAGGATGCTTTTCTCTGGTCCGCTGGCGTGTGGAGGGGCTGTGATGGTGTTTGAGTCGTTCATGGTAGTCGCCTAAAAAAGCCGCGCCCTGGTGGGGGTGGCGGCTTGCGGTGGAAGCTGGGATCTCGTGAGGTGTTAGAGGGCGGCTTTCTTTTGCTTAGCTTTGGCGCGGCTGGTGGCGGTGTAGAGGAGGTGGGTTAGTTTTTCGGGCGGGAGGGCTTTCCATTCGGATCCTTCTTTTTTGCAAGATGCGAGGTGGTTGAGGTAGGGGTCGTCGAGGCCGAGTTTGGAGATGGTGTGGACTAGGCGCTTGCGAGTCTGGTCTACGATGTCGATGGTGGTGAGTCCGGCGATGGTGCGGCAGGCTGTGATGAAGAGGTCGAGGTGGGTGGTTTTGTTGAAGTCTTTCGAGGATTTTGGGAGGTCGTTATCGAGGTGGATTTGGGCGCGCTCGGCGTCGGCATCTTTGGGCGAGTATCCGGCATTTCTGAGGGCTTTCCGGGCGACTCCCCATTCGCGGAAGTAGAGGGCTTTTTGTGGCGCGGTCATGGGGGTGTTTAGTAGACTGCGTGGGTGGATTTTGGGGCGGTTTTTTTTGAGGTCTCTGGCGTGGGGATGAGGTCGGTGATTTCGTCGCCGAGGTTGGTGCAGAAGTTGTGCATTTCGTGCCAGAATTCACCCCCTTCTGGGGAGGTGGTTTCTTGGCGGATTTGGAGGGTTTCGTTGGCGAGGGATTGGAGGGTTTTGGCGATGGATGCTTTCTGTTCGGAGGAGGAGGTTTTTAGCTCGGAGAGGGCGACGGAAATAAGGACGCAATCCTCTTCTTTTCCGCTCCAGTAGAGTTCGTCTTTTTCGGCAGATGTGTGGCCGAGGGAGGCGAGTTTTTTGAATGCTTCGGAGAGGAGATGGAGGCGGAGTTTTTTTACGGTGAGATTTTTCATGGTTTTGGTTTTAGAGGATTTGAAATGGGATGGGTTGGTCG
>JALZVD010000343.1 GCA_023300205.1 Akkermansiaceae bacterium
GGATTTGGGTGGTGAGAGGGGTATCGAGAGGGTGGTTGGCGGTGGTTGGGCGGCGTAGTTGGGGCGGCGTGGTTGGGGCGAATTGCAATTCGCCCTTACGAAATGCCCATATAGTTGAAGTCAGAGCTCTAGGCGTCAGGACGATCCCAGCTACGATTTCTTTGTTTGAGGATGATTCTATTGACTTGATTAAGAGTGATAGTATTAGCTATTTCTCCATCTTGGAGGCATCGTATCTGGGCGCGTCATTCGCTTGTACGCACTACCTGCTTAGTCTGTGGACTATAGTCGCCGCTAGTCTCTCCTTAACGTCGAGCCGTCTCGACTCCTTAGTCCACTAGCCTGCTCAGGCAGCTTGTATCGCTGCTACCGCTATCGGGAAGGGAAGAATTAATTTTCAATGTGCAATTTGGCAACGTGCAATTTTTTTAAAGCATTTTATATAAACATCAATGCTCCGTTTGCTTATGGCGTAAGCTGCGCATTCATGCCTTGGTTCGCATAGGTGGGATGTGAAGCCTAGTAGATGCATACTCATCTTCACAAAAAAAAGCAAATGTATTGACATTGAATTTGAGGAAGCTTTAAATATTTGCTACATTTAAAAAAATATAGCATGGGTAACATCTCCATCAGGACATCCGAAAGGTGTAGGTCTACATTCACTTTTTCGTTTCTTCCATCTATAAATCATGGAAAGCTCAAAGGCACCATACGAATTAGAAGCGACACTAAGCTTAGAAACATTTAGATCATAATTAAAGCCGATAGAAATATTTTCAAAATTAAACGAAACTGCTGCGACTAAGGCGTCAATATTTTTCCCAGTTACAGTACGACTGCTTCTAATATTAACACCTGAGCTCACAGTAAAGCTCTTGCCACTTAAGTAAGAGTCTTGATAAAATAAAGCAGCACCTCCGCTAATTTGCTGGAAAGCATTTTGATGTAATATCAATGCATTAAAATTTAGCCCAAAGTTTTTCCCTCGATTCCTATGTAAGATTGTTGAAATTTTAACATGACCTGCAAATCTACGCGATAGATTAACTTCATCGTTCCCTTCAATAAAATCAAATTCAGAAGGGGTAAGAATATGGTCAACTGCCCCACCTAAAATAGCGCCCCACCTTTTCTCTAAATGAGAGAAAGAAAGACCAACGCCAAAATCTAGTATGTCATTATTCAGCTCATCTATATTTGAAAACTCACCAGTAGTACTTGAATCAAACCCAGCTAGTCCATCAAATTGCTCATCAAAGGTTAAATCTTCTGTTCTTATACGCTGTAAAGTTCCAGCTACCTTAAATCCAAAATTAATAAATGTTCGGTCATCAAGAGGTTTGTGCAACGAAGCGGTACCTATAATCTGATCTCTTGAAAGTGGGAATCCTCTATTAGTAGAATTACTATTTATTGATGCTGTTCCCGACTCGTCATGTAGAAGTGTAACTCCTAATCCCCAAGTAGCATTTTTAAATTTACTCCCTTTACCATTAAAGTGATTTGAGTTATTTTTTGTGATACAATTTCTTATATCAAATGTTAAACCGTAAGTATTATATGAGTTAATTCCTAATACACTACTCCACTGATTTCTGTAAATAACCGCAGTACGAAGGTCGTCGTCATTTGGAATATAACCAGTCATAGATGGATTAAAGGCTGAAAAAAACGTCTCGTAATTTGAAAACTGCAAATCTTGAGCCTGCAAATTATTTGTAAGCGTTAAAGAGAAAACAAATAAAATTGTTTGGATTAAATTATTTTTCATAACTATAATTTAGTTTTATAATTCTGTTATTCTATCGCATCAACAAAATGGTACCTTTAGCTAATTCTACTTCTCCATCTAAGTATTCCACCTCTGCGTAGTAGGTAAATTGATCAGGTGCTAATTGCTTTCCTCTAAAAGTTCCATCCCAAGCATGATCAAAATTTTCAGCTTGAGGTCTAAAATTTTCAGCTTCAAAAACCATATCACCTCCCCTATTAAATATTCGGAATGAGTTAATTTGACGTATTGAATTTAAACGGCTTCGAATTCTAAAAAAATCATTGCGACCATCACCATTTGGAGTAAAAGTGTTAGGGATATAGAATTCTTTATTTGAATCAACAATAATGGTAACCGTATCCATTGCAGAGCACCCATGTAAGTCAAAAAGACTTAAATAGTAGGTTGTAGTTGAAAAAGGTTTAGCAACAGGATCCTCACAATCCTCACAATCCAAAGTTTCACTTGGTGACCACATAAATAAGGGATCTCCCACATTATGACTGGAATTAAGAATTACATTATCACCCAAACCAATATTAAGAGTGTCATCAAATATAGTAACCCACAGTGAATCTGGTTCGCCAATGATATAATTAGATTCTAGAACGCACCCCTCCAAGTCTTGAATTATCAGATCATATTTCCCAGGCAATAATCCAGGAAAGTTATTTCCACCATTAAAGATTCTAGGACCACTTAAAGTGGTATTATAAATATCCGAAGCTCCCCCATAAATTGAATCTAATTTTATAAAGCCATCATCCACCCCGAAACAAGTAATACTTCCAAAAGTATCAACTAACTCAATCTGAGGATTTTGAAATACTTCAAAGACAAAATTTTCACGACACCCGGTATTATCCGTTATTTCAACTGGATATTCTCCTGCAACTACATTCTCAATACACTCAACTTGCAAACCTATTTCCCAAGAGATTGAATACTCTGGTACTCCACCAGTTACTTCGAGACAAATACTACCATCATTGTCTCCAAAGCATGTTGCTATTGAACTATCTGCAACTATAGCACTTATTGCAGAAGGTTCAGATACAATAAATGTGTCGACCCAAGTGCAGTTATTTGAGTCAATTATGGTAACGTCATAATCTCCAGCTGTCAATTGATTTTGGTCTTGTGAATCTATATCATTAGACCAATTATAAACAAACGGTGATGTTCCAGATGTAATATTAATATCAACTATTCCAGTAGAATCGCCATTACATAATATATCGGATACCGTTCCGTTTGCTTCAACTTGCTCAAAAACCTCAATAGAAACAAAAGCGGTATCTAGACAACCACTAATTGTGTCTTCTGCAAATAGTGTAGCTTCATAAACCCCTGCAGTGCTATAAATGTGGGTAGGATTAGCATCAAAAGAATTAATTCCATCACCAAAATCCCAATCAAATTTGATACTTTCAGTATCTGAATTACTTATAAAATGCACCTCAAAGCCAGCACAACCTTCCTGACCTGTAGGGATTTCAATATTTACACTAGGAGTTTGATTTATATTAACTTCCAATATATTAGTTTCAGAACAAACTCCGTTTATGGCTGTCAACTGAACAGTATAATTTCCACCTACTAGATAAGAATGTATAGGATTAATAGCCGTACTTGTATTTCCATCTCCAAAATCCCAAATAAAGCTATCTGCATTTACACTGGTGTTCGAAAATGACATAATAACTGGTGAACAATCTTGGTTTGGAGTTGCACTAAAACTCGGTACAGGAACTGACGACACAGATATCGTCTGTCGAGTAGTATCTCTGCAGTTATTATTATCGCTAACAACTAACGTTATATTGAAACTCCCTGCGGTATCATAAGAATGAAATGGATCGCATTGGTTAGAAGTACTTCCATCTCCAAAATCCCAAAAACAAGTTAGTATGTTAGAATTAGAATTATTTGCAAAACCTATAACCTCTCCACTACAGATAGAATCAGTTGATATAGAAAAATCTGCCACGGGAGGCACAAGAACAGTAATGCTTCCAGAGGTACTATTTTGGCATCCATCTATTGAAGTTGCTAGCAAAGAAATTTGGTAAGTATCTGAATCTACATAAACATGAGAAGGATTATTTAAGGTTGACGTATTGCCATCCCCAAAATCCCATTGATAACTTGAAGCTCCAATAGTTAAATTATCAAAATTCACAGGTTCACCTGGACATGCAATAAAATTGTGAGTAAATTCCGTTTCAGGACTGGGATGAATAACAACTTCTTGTTGAATACTATCAAACCCACATCCAAATGCTTTTAACATAATAGTGTAAGTTCCAGGATCTGAATAGGTATGACAAATATTTGGTTTTGTTGATGTATTCCCATCTCCAAAATCCCATAAGATATTTGCACCTAATGTAGACAAGTTAGTTAGACATACTTCCGAATTTGAACATCCTTCAAGCGGTGAAATATTAAAAAATGCTTTTACGTCAGTAGGTAATATGACTAATTCGTAATCAAATCTCTCAGAACCACAATCATTTGCTGCCGTCAATGATACTGTATAATTTATAGGAATAGTATCAGCCAGATATATCACAGAAAGAGGAATCGAATCTGTACTTGTAGTTCCATTTCCGTAATCCCATAACCAGCTACTCATTGGCCCTCCAAAGCTAACATTGGAAAATGTAACTGTATCCCCTGAACAGTATACATCTTGCATTGGTCCAAACTGTGGAACAGGGCGTGGAAGTACAGTAATATCTTGTTCAAATATTGCTCCATCACAACTATTTCCTGCAATTAAGCTGATCGTGTAGATAGTATCACTTAATCCCTGTCCAAGTAAAACTGACCCAGGATTAGGAACTTCAGCAAACAAACTATCATTGATATACCATTCATAAGATTCATTATCAAAATTCGGTGTAGTGTTGGTTAGCATAACCTCTAAATCTGCACAACCTTCAAGCGGAGTGGCTACAAAACCTACATTTGTCGGTAAATTAAATATAGTTATCATATCCGTATACTCAACATCACAATCGCCAGCTATTGCAATCATTGTAATTGTATGACTTCCTACTCCTAACGTGGTAGTATTAAATGGAGGAGTTCCAACATTTTGCCCATCAATCGTCCATGATATTGTCCCGTTAGTTCCTGAAATATCGGGAACAATTAAATCTCCGACACAATAGGTTTCTTCCAAACTAAAAATAGCAATAGGATCATCTATTCTGACAGTAAAAGAATTGCTGCCCTCACATCCTACCGAGTTCATAATACTATAGTCCACAGATACAGAATTGAGCCCAGTCAATAATAATTCTGAAATAATGAAAGTATCATTTTGAATACAAGAAGGGCAATCAATACTAGTATAGATACCATTAGATGGAGTCGCTCCCATAGGAAAGGGTGCACTAGTAGAACAGACTTCTTGATCGAATACTTCAATACCAGAGTCAATTACTGTTATAGTAATACTTTCAACATCATCACACGCTGTGCCTACTCCTACACTTATTCCATATGTCAATTCAAACTCTCCTAAAGATACAGGGTTGAAAAAAACAGAATCCCCTTGTACTAATAAGTTTTCACCTGTCCAAACACCTCCAAGAGGGCCATATAAAATCATTATAGAATCAGAATTTAAACAAATAGTGGTATCAGGAAAAGGAGACAATATATTAACCTCAACTGCATCAAAAACTTCGAAATTGTCAACTGTTGTTTGTGAACCACATTCATTCGTTAAATTACAGATCACTTCGTAGGAACCAATGCCTAATACCGTCGGAAAGATTGATTGAAGTACCCCATTAATGGTATAGGTAGCGTTGGGATTGAAATTCTCTGGGGTGTAAGAAAGTTCCATACAACCATCAGGCTGGTTAGGCTGAGAAAGAGCTTCACCTGAAAGTACTTGTACTTGAATTGTATCAAAATCTGGTTGATTACATGCATTATCTACCTCTAGTATTAGTTCATAAAAGCCAGTATCCGAAAAAGACACTGCAAGATCAGGAATATTTGGTGTGCCATCATTCGGACTAGGAGCATCGGGAGGCAATACCCATGAAGCTCCAGGTACATTACTTAGTGATTGCCATTCGTATGCATTTTCGTTCAAGGAAAGGGAATCACCATCTAATCCAACTCCCCCTGAGCCTAAACAATATATGAATGGTGTACTTGACACATCAATATTATTTGTCGTAACAGCTATACGGGCTTCAGGAGGATTTATGACTGTAAGCTGTTGAGTTGTCGAAGCTGTGCCACAATTATTCTCAACAGTCAAAACAACATTGTATGTGCCTACCTGATTATACGTGTGACAATCATCAGTACCTAGTGGACTGCCATCATCGTAATCCCAAGAAACAATACTCAAATTCTCCGTTGGGCAGGAGTCGTCATTAAAACAAGCTTCTTCGCCAACACAAATAACTGTAGGATTAATATTAAAGAATGCCTGTGGTGGGTTTTGGAAAGTCACCTGAAATGAACTATTCAGTACATCTCCGTTAATTAAAAAAGTTTCTAAGACAACAAAAAACTTTTCCTCATAGCTACAAGTAAGATAAAAATCACTTAGATCATAAGTATGGTTCTGATTAGATGGATTAGAACTTCCCGGAACCGGAGTTACTGCCGAATTATCACCCCAATCAATTTCAAAATGGTCAATATCAGCTGGCAATCCAGATGTCACAGTAATTTTTACACATAAATCAAAAATACTTTGATCTAGGCAAAAAGTTTGTTCAGTTCCACATGCCTGTACAGTTGGCGGTGTTACTTGTGCTATTGATTCATAGCAATACAATCCATGAATCAATAGCAAAATAAAGAGCTTTTTCATTGAGTTTTCATTTTAGAGTGTCGTAGTATTTGCAAATAATTTTGGAAGAAACCGGTTTACATTGTTCCTGATAATCATGAAAGTAAAAACATCTAGGAATAGCATCTTCAAAATCTATGATAGCACGACCTGTTTTACTACTCCCCATAAATCCGGTAAAAGTAAATTCAACTCTTATCTACTTTGTCCTATCTAAATTATCGTCTTCAAAAATTTCTAAATTTCTTGTACTTCTACCTTGATATCTATTTACAGCCCAATTTCTCGAATTGATAACTATCCATAAATTTCTTTGAAAGTGGTAAAATCTAATGGGTAATTTAATTATAGCAAATCGAATTATGTTTTCTCGAAATCACTTGAGTCTCTCAGAATTCAAATCATTGGTATCAAGAAGCATAGCAATATCTTGTTTTATTACTACCGCATCAAAGTTCATTTTACCATTTTTCTCAGGATTCACAATTAACTCAACTCCCACCTGCTACAAGTAGGTGGATTCTGTATTCAAATGACTAGAAGTCCTTTATTTATCCATTCCTCAATCAGTAAGTTATCATCACTGTTATCCGATTCTTTTCTGTCTTGCTCTAAATAACCCTTTACTATCTTGTCTGTTATATCCCCTGTATTCCAGACTCCATAGCCTGCTGCCTATAAGCGCTACCCCAATCCCCCTTCTTCAAGGCGAAAAACTCCTTTTGCAATATGCGTAAACTCCGTCCTATTAATAGTTTCAAAACTTTACTTATTGATAGTTTGGGAGCATATTCAGATGTATGTGATTTTTGCATACTACTCCTTTAATAATCTCTATTTCTACCGCCTTACCATTTTGCTTTATTAGTTCATGGACTTTCTTGTGCTAGTCCCCTTTCAACACCTTATATCGGCACTTTGTCACCCAAACTATATGTAGGCCACGCCTCTATTAACTATCTTCTTTTTAAACCCATCCCCTTTTTTATGCTAAAAAAGCATAATTGAATTTTTCTGACTTGAAATCGGGAGTTTCAAACCTATTTTGAGTCAAAAAAAACCTAATTACACAACGCAAAGTTATAGGCGAGTAAAAGCTCATAATTGACACCTACAAATTGGCTGATGGGACCGAAACGATTTCCTATTTTGAAGCCCAATCTCAAATCGGTCGAATCGTTGTATTTCGATTGAGAACTAAAACCACGTTTGTTACGACAATG
>JALZVD010000344.1 GCA_023300205.1 Akkermansiaceae bacterium
CTGAAGCGGTATGAGGAGAAGAAGGACGTTCCTGAATAGCCTTCATTTCTGACAAACATGTGCTAAAAACGGCCAATATTGGTCAGCTACTACCGCTTTATGAGAATTTATCCTAGTTTGCGAGTGAAAACAAAAATATACTCCTTTAGTATCAATGAACTCACTACAACACGTCTTGATAACAGGACTACTCCTTTTATCAGGACACGCATACTCCCAAAAATATACCTATCAGGAAGTCCGCGATGGCCATCACAAAATGTACATTTTTGATGCTAGTGGTCAGCACCTTGGCCATTATTTCATAGATGCTTGGGATAAACAACGTGTCAATGTTTATGATATCAATAAACAACTTGTAAATACCATCCCAATTAACGTCCTAAGCCACACTCAGGCAGAAAAATGGCGTCCTCTTCGTGAATACATTCGAAATAGTACTGGTGAAATTACCGGGTACAAAATAGTGGACATTATGGATAAGGATATTGTTAATGTATTTAGCTTGGATGGGGCTATGATTGGGTATTATGAGCGGGATGTTTGGACAGGGGAATGGGAGTGGAGGGGGCAGTAATATTAAAATACTGTATTTGCGAGCTCATTACTTGAAATATTGCACACAATTCTAGTATCTCTAAGTTGGCGAATTTACTTGGATACTATTTGTCAAATTGACAATATATACTAAATTGAGGTATGAAAAAAGTAGAAGTAGTTGCTGCGGTAATAATCAATAATAATCAAATTCTCAGTGTTCAAAGACCTAAACACAAGTTGGATTACATTTCAGAAAAATTTGAATTTCCAGGTGGTAAAATAGAAAAAGATGAATCAAGAATCGAAGCTCTTAAAAGGGAACTTAGGGAAGAGTTGGTAATAAATGCAGAGGTTGGGTTACATCTTATCACAGTAAAGCATAAATATCCTGATTTTGAATTGACTATGCATGCCTATATTGTGGAATTAAATACAAGAAACATAATTCTCCATGAACACATAGCCCAAAAATGGTTATCTTATGATGATATTCATACTGTTGATTGGGCAGCAGCGGATATTCCTATTGTTAATAAACTAAAAATGCTGGAGTGGAAGAATTTATAACCCAATTCAGAGATAGTCTTGAAACTGGTTTTGTAAATAAAGATTTAGGATCGGAGCTACTCTATCAACCTAAGTTATTAGTGAATAGTAAGTTGCCTAGAAGAAAAATTCTTTCTTCGTTATTGTGGGAGCTTCAAACGTGTGAGTCATTTTTTATTTCAGTTGCATTTGTCACAACAAGTGGTGTAGCCACTTTAATTAACACACTACAAGAACTCGAGGAACAAAATATAAAAGGTAAAATTGTCGTATCGCAATATTTAAATTTTACACAGCCAGAAGCATTAAAGCGACTTTTGCAATTCAAAAATATAGAACTTCGAATTGCAACTAATGTTAATGCGCATTCAAAGGGCTATCTCTTCAAAAAGAAAAATCATTATAATCTAATTGTTGGGAGTAGTAATTTAACCCAAAATGCTCTTGCTATTAACAAAGAATGGAATCTTCAAGTTTCTGCAACAGTTAATAGTAAGATCGTTGAAAAAGTATATAAAGAATTTCTAAATGATTTTAATTCAGCAACTATAGTTGATGAGGACTTTATTGATGATTATGCTAAAGAGTATAATCAAAAGAAAATCTCATTATCAAATGTGGATACTGAAATACGGCAAAGAAAAGGTATTCAACCTAATCAAATGCAAATTAATGCACTTGAAAATTTGAATGGATTAAGGTATTCAGGTCAAAATAAAGCATTAATTATATCTGCAACTGGTACTGGTAAAACTTACCTAAGTGCATTTGATGCGCTCTCATGTAATCCTATAAGATTACTTTTTGTTGTTCATAGACTAAATATTGCAAAAAAAGCAATGAGTACTTTTAAAGAAGTCTTTGGTAATAAAAAAATAATGGGAATATACTCTGGTAGTAACAGGGAGATTAATAAAGAATTTTTATTCTCTACTATTCAAACTATATCTAAAGACAGCCATTTAAAAAAATTTAGTAGAGATCATTTTGATTATATTATTATTGACGAATCTCATAGGTCGGGTGCTCAATCTTACATTAATTTAATTGAATACTTTAAACCTAAATTTTTACTTGGGATGACTGCAACCCCAGAACGGACAGATGAAATAGATATATTTAGTTTATTTGATCATAACATTGCCTATGAAATAAGATTGAACTCCGCAATGGAAGAGAATATGCTATGTCCGTTTCATTACTATGGTGTTTCAGATCTTTATATAAACGATGAAGAACAAGAAGATCTTAAATTATTCAATAGTTTAATCTCGGATGAACGCGTTGAAAAAATTTTAACAAAATCTCGATTCTATGGAACTGACAATGGAATTTGTAGAGGTTTAATATTTGTATCTAAAGTTGATGAGGCTTTGGTATTATCAAAAAAATTCAATAAAAAGGGAGTTAAAAGTATTGCTTTAAGTGGTAGTAATTCAATTGCAGAAAGAGAAAAAGCAATAGAACTGTTAGAGTCTGAGAATGAGTCTGAAAGAATAGATTTCATTTTCTCCGTTGATATATTTAATGAAGGTATTGATATTCCAAAAGTTAACCAGATTATAATGCTTAGGCCAACAGAATCTGCAATAATTTTTGTTCAGCAACTAGGTAGGGGGTTGAGAAAACTGGACTCTAAATCTTATTTAACTGTGATTGACTTTATTGGTAACCATAATAATAATTACCTTATCCCAGTTGCTCTGTATGGTGATACATCCTACAATAAGGATAAACTAAGAAAGCTAATTTCAAGTGATAGTCTAGAATTGGCTGGAGCCTCTACAATCAATTTTGACAAAGTATCAAAGGATCATATTTTTGAAGCGATTGATTCGGCAAATATGAGCTTGTTAAGAGATTTAAAAAAAGATTATTCTTTATTAAAATTTAGATTGGGTAGGATTCCTATGATGATGGATTTTATAAAATCTAATTCACGTGACCCGTTTCTATTTGTCAAATATTCAAAATCTCATTATAATTTTATAAAGAGAGTTGATAGCGAGTTTAAGATTGACTTCAATAAGGACAAAATAGAGATGATAAACCTTTTTTCTCAAGAAATAAATAATGGTAAGCGTATCGAAGAATCTATTATCTTAAGAGAATTATTGAATCTTCATAAGGTTAAAATAAAAGATGTTGAAAATTTGATAAAAAAGGAATTCAACTATAATACATCTAAACAGACAATACAATCAGCTTTAATAAATTTGAATTTCAAATTTATTAAAAAAGACAAGAAAATTGTATCGCATGATAGTAGATATATAATGAGAGATAGTCTTTTAATTTCTATTTTAAAGGATGAGTTATTTGCTGATTTTCTCAAAGACACAATTGACTATTCTATTTATACCTACCGAGAAAAAATTTCGACTAGTAACTACAAAGATGGATTTTTACTTCATCAAAAATATTCTCGAAAAGATGTTTGTCGCATATTGAATTGGGATAAAGATATAAGTAGTACCGTATATGGATATCGTACTATTAAAGAATTCACTCCATGTTTTGTGACGTATCATAAAGATGAAGATGTGGAAGATTCAATAAATTATAATGACCATTTTATATCTCCATCTATTTTTGCTTGGGAGTCAAGGTCTAACCGAAAAATTGAAAGCCCAGAAATACAAAAAGTTATTAAATCAAAGCGGATTCTATTATTTGTAAAAAAGGCAGATTCTGAAGGAACGGAATTCTATTATATGGGTGATGTTTCTATTTTGAAAGATTCTATATTACAAGCAAATATGCCAGATTCAGGCCAGCCTGTAGTTCACTTTAAATTTAAATTAAGGGATCCTGTTTCAGAAAATTTATACAGTTATATTACAGATAAGCATCAAGAAAATCTTAATAGTAAAGTGACTACTAAACATGTTGAAAATAACGTACTGATTGAAAATGATGCTATAATTGCTTCATTGAATACTTTTAGGTTGCCTTTTTATGATTTGTATGCTGCAGCTGGTTCATTTAGTGAAATGCAAACGTCTAAAGAATTTAGATTAATAGATGTCCCTGAGAAATTTAACAAAAAAGGATATTTTGCTTTTAAGGTTATTGGTGATTCAATGAACCGACGAATTCCAAATGGTTCTATTTGTATTTTTAAAGAGCCTGTTGTAGGAAGTAGAGTTGGAAAAATATTATTAATTGAATATTATAATAAACAGGATGCAGACTTGCATTCGCACTTTACTGTTAAAACTTATGCTAGCAATAAAGTTCTGGTAGATGGAATAGTCATAAATAAATCGATTATATTAAAACCAAATTCTACTGATTCATCTTATAAGGAAATTGTTATAACGGAAGATGATGTACAAGATAATCAGTTTAATGTTGTAGGAGAATTTATTGGGATATTAGAATAATTGTGAAATGTGTGATTTTGAATTCCAGAATCATTAAATATGTATATACATTACAAAACACCATGAAAATAACCAAATCCGACTTCCTTCACTTCCAA
>JALZVD010000345.1 GCA_023300205.1 Akkermansiaceae bacterium
ATCTTCATCATCGCTAAGTTCAACACCCTAGCACTTCTAGCAATCATCCAGTCAGGTATCTACATCGCCATTGGAAACCACATGTTAGAAATCGAAGGAATGTTCCTCTATCATTGGTTCTGGATGAGTCTCACTGCCATCGTTGGCACCGCCATGGCTATACTTATTTCATCCATCGTAAAAACCGAGCGAGCCGCCCTCAGCGCCGTCCCTCTATTACTCGTCCCTCAGCTACTCTTAGCGGGAGCTCTGGTAAAATTTGAAGACATGAACCGCGGTCTTTTCCAAGGTGGTGAAAATGCCAGAGAAGAAGGAGCTGAGCCATTCCCTTCTAAATTCATGCCTCTACGCTATGCCTTTGAAGGCATCATCATCACCCAAGCCACCCAAAATTGGTACCACAGAAATACCACCGTCCTTATCGACCAAAGAAACAAACTCAAAGAACAAGTAGACCCCCTCTCAGGAGCTACAAAGCTGTCGGAAGAACAAGAAGAGCGGCTAAAAATACTCACCCTCGCAATCCAGAGAGTCGATGCCGCAGAAGCTCCTGACCGCGCATCAGCTAAATTACTCACCAATAAAATTGTCCGTCTAGGACTCACTGGTACCATGCTCGAACTCGAGAACCTCCCCGTACGCGATGAACAAAACGTCTACCCTCCTTGTCAATCATACTACAAAAATGAAAAGCTCGGAAACGTCACCAAAATCACCAACTCCACCCGCGCCACCAACGCCCTCAAAAATAACGAAGGGAATCTAGAAGAAGGCCCGCAAACTCTCGCAGATACCAACTCAGTCTTCCTCGATAAATGGAAATTCTGGTTCGGACAAAAAATCAGCACACTAAAATGGTGTCTCTCCATTCTAGGCCTCATCACCTCTACATGCATTATCCTATCCATCTTCATCATCACAAAGTGGAATAGAAAGGTACACTAACATACACTAGCTAGCAAAAGTTTTCACCCCTCCAATGTGCATCAGTATTGTCAATTCACCAACTAAATGCTTATCATGTAAGCATGAAGCAGCAATCAACCCAAACCCGTCATACAGCCCTCAATAAATGGATCTCTAAAATGGTGGATCTCTGCCAGCCAAAAGACATACATTGGTGCGACGGATCAGATCAAGAATGGGCATCACTAACCCAACAACTCGTCAAAGCAGGCACACTCATTCAGCTGAATCCTGAAAAACGCCCAAACAGCTTCTTGGCTCGCTCCGCACCTTCAGATGTAGCACGCGTCGAAGAAAGAACCTACATCTGCTCTAAACGTGAAGACCAAGCGGGTCCCACCAACAACTGGCATGAAGATGAAGACATGCGCAGAATTCTCAAAGAGAAATTCAACGGATCCATGAAAGGCCGCACAATGTATGTCGTCCCCTTCTGCATGGGACCTATCGACTCTCCTCTAGCTAAAATCGGCGTCCAAGTCACAGACTCACCATACGCAGTCATCAATATGCGCATCATGGCACACATGGGAAAACAGGTCCTAGATCGCCTAGTAGCAGAATCTCTAGGAGAAATCAATTCAAGACGTCCCAAGCCAGGCTTCTTCATCCCCTGCTTACACTCAGTTGGTGCACCACTAGAAGAAGGACAAGCAGATGTCCCTTGGCCATGTAATGATGATAAATACATCGTCCACTTCACCAGATCTCGTGAGATCTGGTCATACGGTTCAGGCTACGGAGGAAATGCTCTCCTCGGTAAGAAATGCCTCGCACTACGTATCGCCTCTAACATCGCACGGGAACACTCATGGATGGCAGAGCACATGCTCATACTAGGACTAGAATCTCCTACTGGTGAAAAAACATACATCACAGGAGCATTCCCTTCCGCCTGCGGTAAGACCAATTTATCAATGCTCGTCCCACCAGAAAAATACGCCAAAGCAGGCTGGAAAACCTCCATCGTCGGCGACGACATCGCATGGCTCTGGCCACATGAAGACGGCAAACTACACGCCATCAATCCAGAAACTGGTTACTTCGGCGTAGCCCCAGGCACCTCATGGGACTCTAACCCTAATGCCATGGAATCCATGAAAGCCAACTGCATCTTTACCAACGTCGCCCTAACAGACGACGGTGACATCTGGTGGGAAGGACTCAGCGACACCCCCCCAGAGCACCTCATCGACTGGACCGGACAAGAATGGACTCCGGATTGCGGAAGAAAAGCAGCACACCCAAATGCCAGATTCACAGCACCCGCACATCAATGCCCTACCATCGACCCAGAGTGGCAAAACCCAGATGGAGTCCCCATCTCTGCCATCATCTTCGGCGGTCGCCGCCCTACTACCATGCCTCTCGTATACCAAGCATTTAACTGGTCACACGGAGTCTATATCGGTGCCACAATGGGTTCAGAGACCACCGCTGCCGCCGCTGGAACCATCGGTCAAGTCCGCCGTGACCCCATGGCAATGCTCCCATTCTGCGGCTACAACATGGGTCACTACTTCTTCAACTGGCTACAAATTGGCAAACAAGTCAAAAGCCTACCTCGCTTCTTCCACGTGAACTGGTTCCGCCTTGATGAACAAGGTAAATTCCTCTGGCCTGGATTCAGTGACAACATGCGCGTCCTCGAATGGATCGCTAATCGTTGTCACGGAAGAGTCGCCGGCCACGAGACTCAGATCGGCTGGACACCACACTTTGAAGACTTTGATACCACAGGACTAGATAACTTCACCAAAGAAGATTTCGATAAAGTCATGGCATTCAACAAAGATGAATGGCAACAAGAAATCCTCTCCCAAGGCGAGCTCTTCCTGAAGCTCTACGACAGCATGCCAAAGGAACTCATCTTCCAGCGAGAACTCCTAGCAGCTCGCCTCACATAAAAGGCCAAAGACTACCCTCCCAAATAAGACATCTCTGCCTTAGGTAAGTCCTCAGTCAGATCACTACGCTGCTCAGAATAATGATCATTCCGAATAGACCAAATCTTACCTAACAGAGAGTCCAGTTCATCATCACTTTTCCCATCTCGGAGGAATCCCTTCATATCCATTCCCTCAGCAGCAAACAAACAAGTGAAGATTTTCCCATCAGCGGAAAGCCGTGCCCTATTACACCCACTACAAAAGGGCTGAGTCACAGAACTAATAAAACCAACCTCAAACCCACTCTCTCCCTCTATCCCATAACGCTGAGCAGTCTCACCCGCCTCCCGAGAAGATTTCACCAAAGGCAGCTCCTTACCAAGAATCTCTAACAATTCATGGGACGGAACAACCTCATCCAGCTTCCAACCATTCACATTCCCCGTATCCATGTATTCGATATAACGCACAGCTATCCCTCTCTCCCTGGCAAATTCAGCAAGCGCCATCGCCTCGCCATCATTCACCCCGCGCTTCATAACAGCGTTCACCTTCACACCTAATCCCACCTCAAGTGCGGCATCAATACCTGCAATCACCTTCTCAGGACTCGCCCCCACACCATTCATCATACCAAATATTTTACCATCAAGAGCATCCAATGACACCGTCACCCTATGCAGACCCGCTGCTTTTAACCCAGC
>JALZVD010000346.1 GCA_023300205.1 Akkermansiaceae bacterium
ATCTCCCACGTATTCTCCGGTCTCCGGAACCAAGCATCCATCCGCGTGCGCTCGTATGTAGTCGCACGCACAAACTCCGCAACCTCTGCAAGTTTCGCCATCTTCTCCTCCGTCCGCAGCTTTCTCTCCTCAGTCACTATCCCCCGAGCAGCAGCCTTCGGAGTAAGTCTAAGATCCGCATTATCCTGCCGTAACAGTAACCGATACTCAGCCCTACTCGTAAACATCCGGTAAGGCTCACTACACCCCTTCGTCACCAAATCATCAATCATCACCCCAATATAAGCCTCATCTCTACCCAAGATAAATGGCTCCTCATCCCGCACCTTCAGCACCGCATTCACCCCAGCCATCAAACCCTGTGCCGCAGCCTCCTCATAACCAGACGTTCCATTGATCTGCCCAGCAAAAAATAAATTCCCCACCAGCTTCGTTTCCAACGTAGGCAACAACTGCGTAGGTGGACAATAATCATACTCCACGGCATACCCAGGCCTAATAATCTCCGCATTCTCCAGCCCCTCAATAGAACGGATAAAATCCAACTGCACATCATACGGCAACGAAGTAGAAACCCCATTGATATAATACTCATGTGTATGCCTACCCTCAGGCTCCAGAAATACCTGATGCCTATCCTTCTCCGCAAACTTCACCACCTTATCCTCAATACTAGGACAATACCGCGGCCCCACACCCTCAATCTTACCAGAATACATCGGTGACTGATGCAGATTCTCCCTGATCACATCATGCGTCCTAGGGTTCGTATACGTGATCCAACACGGCACTTGTTCCACGTGGAACGTTTCGTCCCCCCATGGATTCAACGTGAAAATATCATTCGCCTCCCTCAAGATCGTATCATGCATATAAGAAAACTTCGGAATAGGACTATCCCCACCCTGCCTCTCACACTTAGAGAAATCAATCGACCTCCCATTAATCCTACACGGAGTCCCTGTCTTAAATCTCTCAACCTCAAATCCCAACTCCTTCAAACTATCACTCACTGTAGAAATAGCATCGCCCATTCTCCCCCCATCCTCATTCTTTAACCCCACATGCATCAACCCACGCATGAATGTCCCCGCACTCAAGATCACAGTCTTCGCAGAAATCTCCATCTGCAGACTCGTCCTTATACCCTGTACCACATCATTCTCTACCAAAATCTCCGCCACATTACCCTGGTGTAAATCCAAATTAGGAGTGCCCTCCACCAAGTGCTTCATCCTAAATTGATAAGCCTTCTTATCACACTGCGCTCTCGGTGCTCTCACAGATGGCCCCTTCGTCTGGTTCAGCATCCTCCACTGGATCGCCGTAGCATCCGTATTTAATCCCATCGCCCCACCCAGAGCATCGATCTCCCGCACCATATGACCCTTCGCCAAGCCACCAATAGCAGGGTTACAAGACATTGCCCCTATCGTATCCAAGTTCTGGGTAAGCATCGCCACAGAGCAGCCCATTCGAGCCGCCGCTAGCGCCGCCTCTACACCTGCATGACCAGCCCCTATAACCAGAACATCATACTTCTTCGGATACCTAAACATGCCCAAACTCATAGCCCTAGTAGACCCTAAGGTCAATCAATGTCTTAAGCATTACTTACAGTTCTTTCAGCACCATAATCCATGTTCCACGTGGAACATCATGAATAACATTCAACAAAAACATCCACGCCCAAACAATAAGTTCCACGTGGAACACACATGCATTTTTAGATGAAATTGTCTTTGCTCATTGCTCATAATGTCTTTATATTCTGCCCCATCATGAACCGTCCTTGGATAGCCGCCATAATTGTTGCAACGATCTTTATCGTATTCCGCATCATCACTGCCACACAGCCAGACCTAGCAAATTTCTCACCCATCACTGCTCTACTCTTTTGTGGGGCTGCTTTCTGGAAATCTAATAAATGGATGCTCCCTACCGCCTTAGTTGTCTGGATCATATCCAGCCCTATCGTGAACATTCTCCAAGGTTACCCATTCCATTCCGCCACGCTCGTCACCCTACTGGCATTCCTCTTAGTTGCTATCATTGGTTTCAAGTTCGCTGGCAAGTCCTTCGGTAAGCTCATCTTCGGTACCATCCTTGGAGCCACTGCGTTCTACTTCGTTACAAACACAGCATCCTTCATTACTGATCCAGTATACGCCAAGACACTAGACGGATATCTCCAGTGCATGTGGACAGGCTCACCAGCTCCCACACATGGCACTCCTACATGGACATTCTTTAGAAATAGCCTCGCTGCTAATGCTCTAGGAACTTCTCTCTTCCTCCTGACAATGAGCATCCCATCTATAAAGAAAGCCACCCAGTTCCAACTCATCAAACAAATCGCATAAACAAGGGTTCCGCATACACCAAATTTCAAACCAATATCTTTAATTAACCATGAACATGATTCCAACATCACCAGATTATTCCGGTTACTCTATCAACCAAAAACTTACCCCTGAGGACAAGATAGACATCTACCGTACTCTCACTAAAATCCGCCGCTTCGAGCAAGGAACCCAGAAACCATACTCACAAGGAAAAATGGGCGGCTTCCTCCACCTCTACATTGGTCAAGAGTCAGTAGCCGCTGGCACCATCTCCCTCTGCGGAGAAAATGATCACGTCATCACAGCCTACCGCTGTCACGCACACGCTCTAGCATGTGGCATGAACATGAATGAACTCATGGCCGAGCTCTACGGTAAATACTCCGGTTGCTCTAAAGGCAAAGGTGGATCCATGCACTTCTTCGACCCTGAGAAAAACTTCTGGGGCGGTCACGGAATCGTAGGCGGACAGACTCCCCTCGCCCTCGGCCTCGCATACGGAGTAAAATACAAAGGACTCAAAGGCTGCTGCCTCTGCTACCTCGGTGACGGAGCCATCAACCAAGGAGCCTTCCATGAATCACTCAATATCGCAGAACTTCATGATATCCCAGTCATCTACATCATCGAGAACAACGGCTACTCCATGGGAACCAGCCAGAAACGCTCCAGTGCCTACAAAGACTGCCTCGCACAGCGCGCAGAAGCCTACGACATGGCATGGGACATCGTAAACGGAGAAGACATCTACGAAGTCCGCGCTAAGACCCAGATAGCCATCGACCGTGCCCACAATGAATCTAAACCTACCATACTGGAAATCGCCACCTACAGATACTTTGGTCACTCCGTAGCAGATGCCAACCACAAGAAATACCGTACTCCAGAAGAGATCGCCGAGTATAAGAAAAACCATGATCCAGTAAACCTCTGGAAAGCTCGCATGATTGATGAAGGGATCCTCACAGAAGAATCTGCTAAAGAAATAGACGCAATAGCCAAAAAAGAAGCCGCTGAATCCGTCGCTTTTGCTGAAGCCGCTGAGAACCCACCCATCTCATCCATCTTCGATGACGTCTACTGGGAAGTCGACAACAACACCGAATCCGGCAACACCGGCCGCCACTTCTTCAACGATTAACATTTTTACACCAACATGAGAGAAATAGAATACAGACACGCCCTCCGCGAAGCCTTTGACGAAGAACTCGCACTCGATGAAAACGTCGTCATCATGGGAGAAGAAGTCGCCCAATACAATGGTGCCTATAAAGTCACCCAAGGACTCTGGGACAAATGGGGAGATAAGCGTATCGTCGACACCCCTATCTCAGAAGCAGGATTCATCGGAATGGGCATCGGCGCATCCATGCTAGGCGTCCGCCCAGTCATGGAACTCATGTTCTGGTCATTCCACTCCGTAGCATTTGATCAGCTCGTGAACAACGCAGCAAACGTCCGCTACATGTCCGGCGGTAAAATCAACTGCCCTATCGTCGTCCGTGGCCCAGCCAACGGAGGAACCAACGTAGGAGCCACTCACTCACACACACCAGAAGGCCTCTTCGCAGCATTCCCTGGATTAAAAGTCGTTTCACCAGCAACACCAGCTGATGCTAAAGGACTTATGAAAACCGCAATCCGTGACAATGACCCCGTCTACGTCATGGAAAACACCCTGCTCTACGGCATGAAAGGCCCAGTTCCGGACCCTGCAGAAGGTGACTTCACCATCCCACTCGGCGTAGCAGACATCAAACGTGTAGGCACAGACGTCACTCTCGTTTCACACGGCCGCTCCACCCTCCAAGCACTCGCTGCAGCAGAGATCCTTAAGGAACAACACGGTATCAGTGCAGAAGTAGTAGACCTCCGTTCTATCCGCCCACTAGACCAAGACGCCATCCTCAACTCGGTAAAGAAAACCAACCGCGCCGTCATGGTGGATGAAAGTAAGCCATTCTGTGGAGTCTCAGCTCAAATCATCACTCTCATTCAAGAACACGCATTTGACTATCTAGATGCACCGGTCAAGCGTGTCACCAGCCTAGATGCACCAGCCATCTACTCACCAGCCATCGAAGACGAACAACTTCCAACCCCGGCTAAAATCGTAGACAAAGTGCTCAGCATCACACCAGCTAAAGCATAGTTAAAAAGAAGGAAAATTCATACCCAAAAGCCATGCTATTCGTAGCATGGCTTTTTCATTATCTACGTAAACGCATTAGCATCCGCAAACGCTTCAAATTCTTTAAAAAATCTAACAATATCACTTTCTGTTAGACGGGAATTCACTGTCACAAATCTAACAAAAGTATCCCCTTTAAATGATCCATGCCCCACCATTAACTTACCATGATCAGCCAAGGCATTACAGATCTTATCCGCAGGTATATCCTTATAGTTAAAACAAACTGAAGTAGATTCCTCAAAGCTATAAAGCCTGTAATCTTGATGTCCCTTCACATAGTCACGCCCCACATCAGCTAAGTGATAGAGCTGATCAATAATCTTCTCTAGACCATTGGTGCCAATAGATTTCCACAACGTCCAAAACTTAAATGCATCATTTCTTCTCCCACATTGGATCGATGTCTTGCCCAAGTTATAATCATCAGTATCACCCTGATACAGATACTTTGCCTCTTGTGAAAATGAATCAACAAGCTGTGATTTATGCTTCGTCACGATCATTGAACACGACAAAGGAGTACCTAGCATCTTATGCGGATTAATGCTGAATGAATCACATTTCTCCAAGCCCTTCAGTAAATGCTTATGCTTCTTACTAAAGAGCACACTACCACCGTAAGCACCATCCACATGGAACCAAAGTTCATGCTTTTTAGCAATATCACCAAGCGTATCTAAATCATCAAAGGCACCCAGAACAGTCGTCCCAGCAGTCGCATTAATAAGGAATGGATGCAGCCCTTTTTCCCTATCTTCAAGAATCATCTTTTCTAACAGATCCGTCTCCATCTCGCCTAAATCATTCACCGGGAGATAGCGTACATTATCTCTGCCTATTCCAGCGAATGCTGCGTTCTTAGCGATTGAATAATGTGCCTCTGAAGAAGTATAAGCCACAAGCTGCTTACGCATTCCCATATGCTTGATCTGTGTATCACACAGATCACGCGCCATAATCACTGACATGAAATTACTCATCGAGCCACCAGGTGCAAATGTTCCCCCGCTCTCCTCC
>JALZVD010000347.1 GCA_023300205.1 Akkermansiaceae bacterium
ATCATCGACCAAGCCGCCGCCGTAGAGATCCTAAAAGACTACCTCGGCTGGTAATTTCCCGGCTACACACTGCACTCTCAATTATAATTGCCTCTTTCCGAGGCAGCATCCAATCTCCGTCCGTTACTATGAAAAAGTATATCTCCATCATCGTCGGCGCCTGCGCCGCACTCTCCTTCACCAGCTGTGGTGACAAAGCTGAAGACGCCTCGAAAAACGAGGACAAGACCTCCTTCAAAATCGCCTGGAGCCCCTACACAGGTTGGGAGCCCATTTCCTACATGGTACAGTCCGGGATTCTTGAAAAGCATGCCAAAGAAAATGGCATCACCATTTCGGTCGACAAACTAAACGACTACGTAGAATCAATCAACCTCTACTCCTCCGGTGAATATGATGCCGTCAGCATCACAAACATGGATGCCTTGGCCTTTCCCGCTGCCAGCGGGATCGACTCCACCTTCCTTCTCCCCACCGACTTCTCGAACGGGAACGATGCCATCGTCTCAAAGTCAGCCGCCACGGTTCAGGACCTCAAAGGCAAGGACGTTAAGCTCGTCGAACTCTCCGTGAGCCATTACCTCTTAGCTAGAGCCTTGCAGGAAAATGGCCTCACTGAAAAAGACGTGACCGTCACCAACTCATCCGACGCGCAAATCGGCTCCCTCTTCACTGCGAGCGATGACTCAAACGTCGTCACATGGAACCCCATCGTCAACTCGATCAAGAGCCAACCCAATGCCAAGATCCTCTTTGATTCGTCAAAAGTCCCTGGAGAGATCATCGATACTCTAATCGTTAAAACCAACTCAAACCCAGCCTTCAAAAAGGCCCTCTCAGCGGCTTGGTATGAGACCATGGCCGCGATGGAAAAAGGCGACGCCGAAACCATGGACATCATCGCCGAAAGCTCTGGCGGAAGCCTCGCTGAGTTCAAGGAGCAACTCGCCACCACCGAAATGTTTTATCAAAAATCTGCCGCTAAGACTTTCATCGAGTCAGCAGACCTCAAAAAGACCATGGAATTCGTCCGCAGCTTCGCCTTCGACAAAGGCCTCTATGGCGACGGAGCCAAAGATAAGGACTTCATCGGGATCGAATTCCCCGACGGCTCGGTCATGGGTGACAAAGGAAACATCAAACTCCGCTTCACCACTGAGTTTCTAAAATAACTCTCTTCACCTCTCTTCGGGAGATGGGTATCAAGGCAGAAGCCTCGACCCGTCTCCCTTTCTTGCTACTTCATCTCCCATGAAACACACTCCAAAACGCAGACCTTATATTTGGGGTGTTTTTGCGCAACCAGGTCGCTTCAAGTGGCTCCTCGCAGCCCTACCATTTCTTATCAGCATCATCGCCTACACCTCCCTCTCGGCGAAACGTCACGCCGCAAATCCTGACGAAAAACTAATGCCAGGATGGGGCCAAATGATAAAACGCACTAAGGAACTCGCCATCGTCCCAAACAAGCGCTCCGGCAAACTCGTCTTCTGGGATGACACTCGCAGCAGCACGATCCGCCTAGGAAAAGGCATCGCCCTAGCCGCCGTAGTCAGCGTCATCTTAGCCGTCTTCATCGGAGTCTTCCCCGCAGGCCGCGCCCTTGGCCAAAACTTTACGAACACCATCTCTTTCATTCCGCCGGTTGCCATCCTGCCCATCCTTCTCGTCGCCATCGGCGTCGGAGAAGCCAGTAAGATCGGCCTCATTTTTCTCGGCACGTTTCCTCTGATGACCCGTGACCTGACGCTCTACGTCAGAGGCCTCCCGCGTGAGCAGGTCATTAAAACCATGACTCTCGGCGCGACTCAGTGGCAGCTCGTTTGGAAAGTCATCCTCCCCCAAATGATCCCACGCATCATCGAGACCATCCGACTCAGCATCGGAGCAGGTTGGATCTTCCTCATCGTGGCAGAGGGCATTTCCTCCAGTGAGGGCCTCGGCTACCGCATCTTCCAGGCCCGCCGCTACATGGCCATGGACACCATCATCCCTTACGTCATCTGGATCACCTTCCTCGCCTTCGTCGCAGACACCATCCTCCGCCTCATAGTCCACTACCGTTACCCCTGGTATCGCGCACAGAATTCCTGATGAAAATCCTCCACTTCCAAGACGTCGACAAGTCCTACCCCACACCAGATGGGGAACCATTCTTGGTTTTGGACAATGTCGATCTCACCATCAAAAAAGGCGAATTCTGCACCCTTGTAGGTCCTTCCGGATGCGGTAAATCCACCCTTCTCAAGCTCATCTTGGGACAAGAAAGCCCCACCAACGGAACCCTCACGATCCGTGACCAAGCCGCTGGCATCCCGGACTCATCCCGCGGTATCGTCTACCAACGCTACTCTCTTTTCCCAAATCTCACCGTCTTAGAAAACGTCCTAGCCGGTCCTTACTATAAAATCCCGATCTGGAAAAAAAAGGAGCGGGAGGAGGTTAAAACCTACGCCCTTGAACTCCTGAAAAAGGTAAAGCTAGAAGAACACACCGCCAAGTATCCCCACGAACTTTCCGGCGGCATGCAGCAGCGCGTCGCCATCATCCAGGCCCTCATCACCAAGCCTGAAATCTTACTCATGGATGAGCCATTCGGCGCCCTTGACCCCGGCACCCGCGAGTTCATGCAGACCCTCCTGCTCGAACTATGGGAGGAGCATAACCTCACCATTCTCTTCGTCACTCATGACTTAAAGGAAGCCTGCTTCCTAGGAACCCGACTCTTAGTTCTCTCTCAATACTACAGCGACGACCGAGGGCATGAATTCCAAAGAGGTGCTAAATTTGTAGTAGATCGCCAACTTCACCGCAGTGCAGTCTCTACTCGCGTGAAAGAAGATCCAGACTTCAGTAAGCTTGTCGAAAGTGTTCGCGAGCAAGGCTTCGATCCAGACTTTCTCCAGCACGTCAAGCAATTCGACCTCAACCACCCTGACTCGTGGAACTCTCTCACCGAACACGAGCAAAACCTCAAACTTTAGCCAAAAACATCCCATGAAACCACTCAACCTACTAAGCCGTGCACTAGGCCTCCTCCTCTGCGCCACCCCACTCCACGCCCAGACCGTCGAGCAACGCCCCCTCACCGAGATCATCAAGACCCCTACCGGCCCCGCAACAGACGCCAAAACATGGAAGGTCCCCATGATCGCTTGGGGTGGCGACCTTCAGGAAATCGAGGCCAATGGTGGGCTAAAAACAGCCCAAGGTTCAATCTTCGAGAAGAAAGGCCTCAGCATCGACCTCTTCCGCGAAGATGATTTCCGAAAGCAGGTCGAGATGTATAAAAAGGGCGAGATTAACTTCCTCCGTGGAACGATCGGCATGCTCAACTCCGCCACCGAGCTACTCAACCAAGACCCCGCCACCCGCTTTGACCTTATCTACCTTCTCACCCGTTCACAGGGCGGTGATGCCTTGATCGCCAAAGGCCACATCAAAACCGCTACCGACCTTAAGGGAGCCACCATCGCGGTGCAGGCCTACGGGCCTCACGTCGACTACCTCACCACTATTCTCCGTAGTGTCGGCCTCACCACCCGCGATGTCAAAATCGTCTGGTGTCCCGATCTTTTCCAGATCGACGAATCCTCATACTCCCCCGCTATGGCTCTCGCCAAAGCAGACGTTGACGCCGCCTTCGCCATCATCCCAGACGCCCTCGCAGCCACCACCAACGGCACCGTAGGCACCGGCGCTGAAGGCTCCATCAAAGGGGCCAAAATCCTCCTCTCCACCAAGACCGCCTCAAACGTTATTTACGACGTCTACGCAGTCCGCCGCAGCTTCGCCGAAAAGAACAAATCCGCCGTCGAGAGCTTCGTCAGCGGCATGCTTCTCGGGAACGAGAAACTCGCCACCAAGATGAAAAATAAGGACAAAGCAACCCTGACCCGTGGTGCCGCCATCCTCCTAGACGACCGCTCCGCCACCGCCGACATGGCCGGCATGTATGCCGATGCCGCCCATGCAACGTGGTCAGATAACCAGGCCTTCCTCAACGGCACCACCGGCCGCACCTTCCAAGTCGTCAGCGACAAGGTCCAAGAAGACTTCGTCACCATGGGTCTCCTCAGCCGCAAACTAAAGCTGGCTGCCGACACCATCGATTTTGATCGCCTCAAAGAAGGCCTCGTCAACGCCGACAAAACCTCACAAGCCAAATTCGACAAAGCAGGAGTCGCCAAGATCCTCACCGACAAACAACAAAAAGGAGCCCTCGCAGACGGCGAACTCTACTCCTTCGAGATCTACTTCCAGCCCGGTCAAAACGCCTTCTCAGCTGACCAATACCAAGCCGAATTCGACAAAGCGATCGAGCTCATGTCCATCTACGGCGGAGCCATCCTCACCGTCGAGGGCCACTCGGACCCACTCGGCTACCTCAAAAATAAATACCAAAAGAAGTCCTCGCCCGTCATTCTCCAAAAGCAAAAGCAAGCCGCACTCAACCTGAGCTACAGCCGCGCAAACGCCGTCAAAGCGAGCCTCATCGCCTACGCAAAAGATAAAGAACTCCTACTCGATGAATCACAGTTCGGCCTCGTCGGACATGGCGTGGTCCACCCCGGTTTCAAGTTCGATTCCGATGGCGATATCGACAAAACCAACGCCCCCAAAACCAAAGACGAATGGAACAGAATGCGCCGAGTCAAGTTCCGCCTCATCCAGGTCGAAGCAGAATCCGATGTCTTTGAGCCCCTAAAGTTCTAATCGCCTCCCCCCAAATCAGCATGAAAACTCACTCATCCATCCTGGCCCTCGCTGCGCTCGCCACCGCAGGCTTCCTTGCCTCCTGCGAGAAGCCCTCAAAAGTCAGCCTCACGGGCGCCGAGGCGGCCGCCACCACATCCACCGGAAAAACCTCCAAACCCGGGAAGAATCAAAAATGGCCACCCGCCAGCGAAGCCCTCGACCCAGATCTCCTCAAGGAGAACTACCTCGTCGTCTTAGATGATAGTGGATCGATGGCTGGAAAAAAAATCCAACAGGCCAAAAACGCCCTCTTCTCGCTCGCCCAAACCCTCCCCCCTCAACACAACCTAGGGCTAGTTCTCCTGAACAAATCAGAAACCGTGCAGCTCCAACCCGGCAACCGCGAAGACTTCGTCAAAGCCGTCAAAGCAGTCAAAGCCGAAGGCGGCACCCCTCTCCGCTCCGTCACAAAAAAGGCCTACCAACTCATCACAAAAAAGGCCTCCACCCAGCGTGGCTACGGCTCCTACCACATGATCATCGTCACTGATGGGGAAACCAGCGACGGCTCACCTCTTCCCTTGGTCAGCAAAATGGTCGCCCAGACTGCGATCCAAGTCCACGTCATCGGCTTCCACTTGAAAGACCATGAATTAAACCAACCAAGCCTCATCGACTACCGCACCGCTGGAAACTCACAGGAACTCGCCCAGGCCTTCCAAGCAGTCACCGCCGAGGTCGAAGAATTCTCTGACCCACAAGAGTTCTCCCGCTAGAACACCAAAATGAAAATCAAAGCAACCATCACTTGCGTAGTCCTAGCTGCTATTGCCATGGTCGCTTTCTTCCTCGCCTCAAAGGGTCAGGAAGAGGAGCTCAAGCTCCGCAGTGAACAACAGCAAGAGGAGCTCAAGCTCTCGAAAACCGACGCCTCCCGCTTCAAAGGAGAAATCCGTATCGGCCTCGATAACTACCTCGGCTACTACCCGCTGCGCTCAAAGCGTATGCAGCGCGAGACCCTCAATCAGGGCTACCAGCTGAAGTTTAATGACGACCAGGCCGACTACAAAACCCGCGCCACTATGCTCGCCGATGGCCGCCTCGATTTTGCCGTCTTCACCGTCGACTCCTATATCCTTAACACCGCCCCCCAGTTCACCGGCCAAGTCGTCATGGTCATTTCGGAGTCAAAAGGCGCAGACGCCATCGTCGCTAAAAAAGACCTCGCCACCGTCAATGACCTCACTCACGTCACCGCGACCTTAGACAGCCCCTCTCACCAATTTCTCAAAGCCAGCATCATCGACTTCGGGCTAGATAAACTTAAAAACAACATCCGCCCTGCCAACGGTTCATCCTCCGCCCTCGCCGACCTCCTCGCCGGGAAAACAGACGCCGCCGTCCTCTGGGAGCCAGACATCTCGGCGGCCCTCAAGGATAACCGCTTCAAAACCCTCATCAGCACCCGAGACACCTCCCGCCTCATTGTCGACATCCTCGTCGCCAGCGATACTGTCATCAACCAGACTCCCGAAAAATTGGATGTCTTAATGACCACCTACTTCCCCGTCCTACGCCACTTCTCAAACAACCCCGATGAACTCTCCATGGAGTTCCAAAAAGACGCCTCCTTGAACGCCGAGGACGCCCGCCGCGTCATCGACACCATCGACTGGCTCTCTCTCGAACAAAATGCCTCGCAGTGGTTCGGCATCCGCTCTCAACAAGTCCCCCTCCCCGGATTTCGCATCATCGAGACGATCGACCTTACCAATGACATCCTCATCAAATACGGGGACTTTAAAAGATCCCCCCTCCCCAGCCAAGGAGCCTTCCCCCTACTCAGTAGTAAACAGCTCGGCAAGCTTCACAAAAAACAAAGCACCGGCCAAACCATCGCCAAAAACGAAAACTACTTTGATCGACTCTCCCCCAGCGCATGGGCTTCGCTCGATCCCGTCGCCTCTCTTAAGATCCAGCCCATCGAGTTCCAACGAGGCACCCGCACCTTCTCAGCAGAGGCCAAAGCCGAACTCCAGAACATCAAAAACATTCTCAAGCGCTACCCTCGCTACCGCCTCAGCATCGAGGGCCACACCTCCACCCAAGGAGATGCCCAGGTCAACCGCCAGCTTTCTAGTGAACGCGCCGAGGCAATCCGCAGGCACCTTCTCGATACCTATAAAGTCCCGCCAAATCGCATCCGCGCCATCGGCCGTGGCTCAGACGCCCCCCTCCCTCGTCAGGATGGCAAAAGCTTCCGCGCTTGGCTTCGCACCCTCTCTCGTGTTGAATTCCACTTGTTAGAGAAAGTCTACTGATCGCCGCACCCACCATGAAACCAGAGACTGATTTTTCAAAAAAGAGCATCGAAAAAAAGGTCAATGAGGATATCGCGTCTCACTCCCTCACGCTCTTTCCCGCAGCCGCTGGCATCCTCGGCATCCTCGGTGGCGCGCTCTTCGCCCTGCCCACCGCCCTCACCCTCGGCGGCCTCTCCCTTGCAGTCTCCATCAGCTACTTTTCTATCCAAAAATTCGGCCGCTTCGGCAAGCTCACGGCAGGCTACATCACCCAACTCCGTAACGAGCAAAAAGAAAAACTCGTTCAAAAACTCTCAACTATCGGCGGCGAACTCCAGGCCCTCGGCTGCCACCAAGGCGCCGCACAAGTCGAACGTCTCAAAACAAAGTTCGATGGCCTCATTGCCATGATTCAGGAAAAACTCCCTGACAATGAATCGAAATCTGGCCGTCTCAATGCCATCGCCGAGAAACTCTACTTGGCCACGATCGACAACCTCCTCCAAGCCCGCCAAATCCTCCAAAGTATCGACGACATCGACCTCGACTACATCGAAGAACAAATTCAGCGTGCCTCCTCTAATCAAGAACGCGAGACCCTAGAAGCCCGCCGTCAACTCAAGCTCGATGGCATCCAAGCCGCCGAAGAACGCATCGCGCACAACGAAGTCGCCATGACTAAGGTCAACCAACTCTCCATGGAAATCGCCCAAGCCAGATCCAAAAACTCCCCCTTTGACATGGAGGAAAGCCTCCATGAAATCACCAACAACGTCCGAGTAGAACAATGGATAGCGGAGTAAAAAAAGACGACTTCCTTCTCAAGTTTTACCACGAAAACCCCGATAGCCTCTTCGCCGTCGGTGACTGGGAAACCGAAGTCCAATGCCAAGCCTGCCGCGGTTCCTTAAATAAGGACGGGAGCTACCTCTTCAACCAAGAGTTCCCCACCGACAACACCCGCCGTCGTAATCTCGCGCTCGCCGATGCCCGCTGCCCACATTGCCTCATTCACGGTCCCATCGAGACTCTCAAAAGTAACTCCATCTACACCCCCATCCAAACCCAGGAAGTTTGGTTCCGCCGCCTCACTATCGATCCCCCCACTAAACTCGTGAAGAAATTCCTCAGCTACCAAGAAGTCCCCCAGGAACAGCGAACCCTCAAAGAATACCGCGACTAGAAATCGCCACAACTTACCCATGCGCCTCAAACTCACCATCGCCTACAGCGGCACCGACTTCGCCGGTTGGCAAATCCAACCCGACACCGACACCGTCCAAGAGCGCATTGAAAAAGCCCTCGCCGAAGTCGCAAAGGTCCCCGTCCGCCTCCACGGCTCCGGTCGCACTGATGCCGGGGTCCA
>JALZVD010000348.1 GCA_023300205.1 Akkermansiaceae bacterium
TTCTACTTAGCCACTTATCTTATCATGACTTTCGCTGGATTCTTCATTCTGAACCTAATCCGTGTTCAAGATAATAGTGATGAAATTGATGCCTTTGACGGTCTAAGCAAAAGAAATCCAAACCTAGCTCTCGCACTTACCGTCACGATGGCGGCGATGGCAGGCGTCCCTCTAACAGCTGGATTTATGGGTAAGCTCTTCGTCTTCCAAGCTATCGTCGGCAAGTTAGATTGGATCGTAGTGATCATCGCCTTTGTAGCAGCCGCAGCGGGCTTCTACTACTACTTTAAGATCATCCGTGCTATCTACTGGCACAAACCTACGAAAGAAGAAGCTCTTGTTATCCCCTATATTTCCAGATACGTCATTATCATTCTCACAGCAGCTATTCTTGTGACAGGAGTCTACCCGAAGGCTATAGAGTGCCTAATTGGAAAGTAGGTGTTTCTACATAAGATTGATACTGAATCTTTTCAAAATGAGGTTCAGCACAAAGAACAAAGCGAGGGTACCCAAGATATAAACACCCAGACTCAGCCAGAAACTCCCTCCTCGCTTTAACATCTGGCTCATCACCACCAGCATCGGTAAGGTCGGTAAAACATACCAGAACGTATAATAAACGTAGCTTGCTATTTTCTCACTCCCCGCTTCAGACTTATTCTCGGTGAAGATCCAGAGCACTACTATAATGGTCATCACAGGGAGCGCTCCCACAAGCGCTCCCATCTTCTCATTGCGATTCGCTATTTCTGAAGTAATAACTACAATCGCTGCAGTGATAATATATTTCAAATAAATGGGCATAGTTTAAAGTTTCTCTTTGTGTTATTACTAAAGCTAAGTTAAATTAATTCAGCTTCATTTAACTTAGCGCATTCATCTATGAAAACAAGCCATCTTCTAATCCTCCTCAGTTCATCATACATATCTCTAACGCCATGCTCTCCTGCTTACCCCGCTCCATATACACCGGCTAAAGTCATTACTCCTGTATACACACCATTCCCTGTCCTAAGCGTGGAAAACAAGCGCAAAATTGGTATGAAAATCTGGCAGAACGAATCAGCAGGAACCGTAAGTGGACTCACAGCCTGGAATAGTGGTGAAGAATTCCCTTCTCTAGGCATAGGTCACTTCATCTGGTATCCTAAAAACTTTAGAGGCCCATATACAGAATCATTCCCTTCATTTATTCGCTACGCCCAATATCGTGGGGCCAAAGGTATACCAGCATGGGTTATTCAAAGTCCACACTGTCCATGGTCTTCACAGGCTACTTTTAATGTGGCCAGAACTGGCCCTCACCTAACTAGCCTTAGAAGATTTTTGGCATCTAATGTCGAGCTCCAGACCGACTTTATCCTAGCCAAGAGCCAAGCGGCTCTCAAGAAAATGATCTTAGCAGCTCCAGTCTCACAGAGAGAAGCCATTTACAAAAATTACGTCAAAGTAGCGACAACATCAAACGGATACTACGCCCTTATTGATTACGTCAATTTTAAGGGAGAAGGGATCAACCCAAAAGAGCGTTATAAAGGTCATGGATGGGGACTCCTTCAGGTGTTAGCTAACATGCGGACGGTCTCAAGCGGTCAACCCGCAGCTAGAGAATTCTCATTAAGCGCTAAACGCATGCTGGATCTCAGGATCAAAAACTCCAATCCATCAAGAGGAGAAAATAGATGGCGCGCTGGTTGGCACAATCGTTGCGACACTTACGCTTCCCCCTTGTAACCGATAAGTAACATAAACTACTTTACCGTAATCCTCCTATGGGTTAAGCAATCAGAGTCCTAAGTAATAGATTTAAGACAACTCTACGATTTTCTATGCATCCTTACGAAAAAATCTCACTCAGCTCAGCCGGTTACTCTCTTGCTGCATTCATTATCATTCTCCATCTATTGATGATTTTAAAACCTTCCAAAACGATGAGCTTTCTTCAATCGTTTCCACGTAACTACAACATTGGCCGAATTCTCATGGGGATTGGCATGTTTTGGTTCTGGCTATTGATCATCCCTGATAAATTCTACTTCAAAAGCCCCATTTCAATGGAGCTACAAGATTTTAATTCGTTAAAGACTATTTTATCACTAGCCGTCCCCCTCGTCGCCTATCTAGTGATTACAGAATGCAAAGAATTCCTCGCGGTAAGAGGTCTAGGACTCTGCCTTCTTATGGCTGCGGCTCCTATACTCGCTGCCGCTTGGCAAGAGCCTCACACCTTTAAATTCCTCATGCCTCTCTATGCTTATGCCATGATCGTTAAAGGCCTCTTTATGGTAGGTATGCCTTACCTAACTCGCGACCTTATCAATTGGGCTACGGTAAATTCCGGAAGATTTAAAGTTCTAAGTATCCTAGGTTTAGCATATGGAGTTACTATCCTAGTATGCTCCATCCTTTTCTGGGGAAGCTAACCTACCAAACTGAGAAAAGTTTACGGTGTGAACCATGACTCAGAGACGATCTCAATAATCTCAACGCACTGATCGGTTTCCGCTTTAATAGGAAAAGCCAGTTTAAGTGTCATATTGCTTATTTGATTTAATCTGTTTTTCCGACCTTTATTATCAAAAAATTCTTTCCTCATCGTTTTTCCAACCTCAGAATCTATTTTGGCATAAGCAATCAGGAACTGATCCGGTGATGTCCGTAAATTCACTCTGTAAGATTGATACCTTCTGTCATCGCTAAAGGCATACATATAGGGTCCATAGTCTATTCGCTCTATCACCTCCACTCTGAAAACCCTGGGTTCTATAGACTTCGTTTTAACAAAATCACTCCAATCTGAAGGCTGATAAACAACCTCAGTATCCCAATCAACAAGATAAGATCCATCTTTTTGTTTCTCCAATAATAAGCTTTTGAGTGTGTCTCCCGTATGAACTTCTCCACTTAAACTATTGATCCTAGCACCGACAACAGTGAGTTCTTTACTCAACACATCAATCACTACTGATTCTACAATGCCATCAAAATGATAGCTATTGAACGTTAGCTCATTACTGTAATGCTTAGCCATCTTACTTAAAACATCATCTGGGTTTCTAGACCATCGAGCTCGCTCTTCTATCGTCGTCGCTTCTAAATAGCCTTTTAAGCACTCATTAAGGCTTGCCCTATCTCTAATATAAATATCCTGATTTTTTTTAGCTATAAAAGCCAATTTTTCAAGCTCGGCATCTCTTTCCTGTTTTGAGAATTTTTCTTTATCTAAATTTACAAATGCCCAGATACCGGAGGCCATAAATAAGAGAACTCCAACGAAAATAAAACGCTTTATCCAGCCTGAATTTTTCTCCCCCTTCTCTCCCTGTATCCACTGATCTTCAAGAGTCGGTGTATGCGTTCTTTCCAAAAGATCTTTTTCATTTAACTCCTTAGAGCGAAAACTCTTCCCAATATGCTCATCAGGTTCATTTTCCATACGTTCAACTAAAACATTACTCTCGAAAAGATTAGTTGTTGAATTTGTATGGTATTCATCTACCTCTACCCGCTCTACTACTTGTTCAACAATATAACTGAAATCTTGATTATTATCTTCAACGGAAAGAGAAATTATTTGTACAGTTTCAACAGGCTTAATTCTTTGCCCTATTAGCTCTAGATGCATCCCTGCTAACTTCATTCTCTTTGAATAGCGCCCCTTTGAATAGCGCCCCTTTGAATAGCGACCTCTAGATTTCCTAATACTCATCACTAGTTATCTTGCTAAAGTTATCCATTTTCTAGAAACAACACCAGTAATAACGATATATTGATCATTCTCAGATGGAGAATCTTCCATAAATCTAACATTCAAAATATATTGATGATTCAGTTTTTTACCTGACATCTGATCTTTACTATCTTCTACCAAGTTTTGTATGAGTCTTTTATGCTCCAAGCTGTTCTTTCTGGCATAGCCCCAGAAGACGCAATCTTTATTGGGTATAGTGAGGCGGTATACATCATATTCTGTATCTGTAAAACCCCAGTTATAGGTCGGCATCTCCGTCATCGGCCTGACTTCAAATCTAAAACCCACTGATTTTCTTGATCGAGTTTTTTTGAATTGCTCAATACTGTTATTTTGAAACACTACATCTGCTTTCCAGTCTATTTTTTGACTGCCATCCAAATCTGTTCTAACATAATAACGCTTGGGTTTTATATTTGCCTCATCACCCATTACATGGACTTCCCATATCTCTTCATTGTCTATTTTTATCGGAAAAATACTACCAACGGAGTAATTAGGTAATGAATGTAAATTCTCGTTGCTCTCATAGTAAGCTTCAACTTCCTCTCTAACGGACTCCGACTGGTAAATATTTTCAAGCTTTTGATCTACAGTAATCGATGACAAATATCGATCCATCAATTCAGAGACTTCTCGAACCTGTCCCTCTAAAATTTTTCTACTCTCGGCCCTTATCTTAGTCTCCTTTTCTTGTGCCAACAGTAGTTCTTCATTTCCGCGCTCGTCATTAGTTGACTGCCATAGAGCCCATCCACCAGCAGTCGAAGCTAATGCGATGAATAAACACATAATCCAGATCGATTTTTTGTTCTGTTCTACATCTGATTCATCAATGGGTTCGTCCCATATCTCTTCAACAGTTTTTTTCTGCGCTATCCCCTCCTTTAATGCAGACTCAGACGGCTCACTCATCCGCATCCGAAAAAGACTCGCCTTTGACATCTCTGGACGACTCAATGCTTTCTGAACCTCATCTTTAAGATCATTCTTCAAGTTTTCACGTCCTTCATCAAACAAACTGTCAATAGCCTCATCAGTTACTATTGTTTCCTCTTTAAAAAGCAAATGAAGCGATTGGTCTGCGATTTCGACCTCCTCAGCAAGGTGGGTATCCAGTGCCTCGGCACTATTTGTAGCAGGAACTAACCTCTCAACGACCTCTTCCAAATCATCGATTTCCTCATATTTGTGATTATTATTGTTATCCTTCATATCAACACTAAATGCCGCAAGTCATCATGTTCATAAAATCGCTGTAGACGCAACTTAGAATCCTGATATAACACAAAAAATGCCTAACGCGGAATTACCGAGAATCATTATTACTACTGCCGGATTTGGTGATGGTCATAACAGTGCTGCATACAACCTAGCCGCTGCTCTAGAAGAGCATGCAGAAGCCGAGGTGATAGATCCCTGTGCACTGGGATCTCCCATTCTAAACTCTAAATTAAGGTCATTCTACCGTTTCATTACCACATACACCCCTAAAGTCTGGCAACGGATTTATCGTTCAGTTGAGAAGCATGATTTTTCAAAAGAGAAATTACCCTTCATGCGTCGACCTGAAGATACTCTAAATGACATTATTTTAAGCTTTGAACCACATGCTATCATCAGCACTTACCCTCTTTATCCATATTACGTAGAACGATCATTTTCTAAAGGTATTCCTCGTGTTCCCGTAATCACCCTGATAACAGATTCTATTTCGATTAATGCTGCGTGGAGAAATGCGCCTACCGATTATTTCTTGGTCACAGATCAATTCACTAAAGAATCACTCACTACATCTGGAGTAGATGAAAAAAAAATTATCGTCACTGGTTTTGCTGTTCATCCTAGATTTACTAATCTTAAAACCATAGAGCAATATTCCCCTGATTCCACATTTAAAGTGCTCTATTTCCCCACAGCCAAAAAACCAATTATTCGGAGAATTATGCGAGCTATCCTAGACTCCAAAGATGCTAGAACTGAAATCACGGTCGTTCTCGGAAGGAATGTTAGGAAATTATATGATCGTGTACGTGAGATCCAAGTTGAGTACCCTGGTAGAGTTCAGATCAAAGGCTGGACACGGCGTGTTCCTGAATTAATCAGCGAGCATCACCTTGTGATCGGTAAAGCGGGTGGGGCAACAGTTCATGAGACGATAGCCGCATCATGTCCAATGCTCATTCATCACCTCGTCCCAGGCCAAGAAGAAGGTAACCTTGCTCTATTAGAAAAAATACAAGGGGGCTTCTATACAGAAAGCCCAGATGATATCCGAGATGCTATCACTCACATTCTAAAAGATGATGCGGCTCTATGGAAAAGTATGAAACATAATTTAACTCAATTTTCCAAGCCTGCTGGATCTATATCTGCAGCCCAATTCATCATTAAAGTAATCGAAAGTTTTGACTATGACCTATCTATTTGACATCGGAAACGTCTTACTATCATTTGATTTTCTTCCTGCTCTTAATTCTCTTAAAGGTGAAAATCCTGCGCCTGACGCAGTCGATAAGATCATCCACCACAAAGACGCGTTCGAAGCAGGCGAATTTTTATTACCTGAATACACTGCTCTAGTGAGAGAACTCTTGGATTATAGCGGGAGTGATCATGATTTATTCACTGCTTGGAATTCTATTTTCACCCCCATTCAAAAGACATTTAAGCTAGCTCAATCCCTAAAAAATCAAGGTCATCGATTGATATTATTTTCAAATATAAACCCCATCCACGCTCCATTCTGTCTTAGGGAGTATAAGCTTTCAGAAATTTTTGATCACTACGTTTTCTCTTACGAAATCAACGCTATCAAACCAAATGATACATTCTTCATACGGGCATTTGAGAAATTCCAAATTATCCCAAAAGACACCATCTATATCGATGATTTACCTGAAAACATAGCAGCTGGAAAGCGATTTGGACTCCGTTCATTTTGCTATAATTATAATAAGCACGATGAATTACTGCTATGGCTAACTTCTCAAGAAATCCAATAAGCAGATCATGCAACAACCTGAAAAGCTCAACTACACTTCATTTGATAACGATCAATTCGATTATCTCAAATGGACAAACACAGATAAGCCACAAAAAATAATTATTGCTGTGCATGGTATTAATGGTGCGGCGCAAGATTATGACAATCTCGCCTCCTATTTGATTGGTAATAGTGAGAGCTTCACCATCTATGCACTTGAAACTCGCGGGCAAGGAAATGATCACAATCAAAAACGTCGTGGTGACATCTATCGCAAAGAGGAATGGTTCAAAGATCTACATACTTTTACACACATGATCAGAGCAGCTCACCCAGTTGCAGAAATCACATGGTGTGGTGAGAGTATGGGGTCATTGATTATCACTCACGCCTGTAAGGTGAATAAAAAATCACAACCTGACAGGATAATCCTTCTCGCTCCTGTAGTGAGTCTTCGACCTCATCTCTCAGTTTTGAAGCACAAGCTAGCTAATGCACTATCCTACATGTTCCCTCGTCTCAGAGTATCGTTGAATCATTTTTCTGGTGATCAAGCCATCAAAGTAACTCAAGGTGGTGATAACCACGATGACCAAGCCTCTACGAACTCCTATTTTATTGATAAATTCACCCTGCGACTACTTGCCACTTTAGGGGACTTAATTTCTGAGATGCACACGGCAGTTCAAGAAGTAAACTGTCCCGTTATGCTGTTAAATGGTGGCCTCGACTACTTAACCCCATCAGAGAGTGTTAAGCATTTTTTTAACCAAATCCCACAACCCAAACTAAATAAACATGCCTATTATCCTGATTCCTATCACCTACTTATGTATGATAATCATCGAAATCAAGTCTTCAGTGATATTCATGAATGGATTCACAAGCAATGATGGATCAATCACTTAAATTATCAAAAATCTCGCTTGCCTAAAAAAACTTTAACTCTCATAAATAGCTAGCCATGAATAAACTCATTTTCTTCTCACCTCTTCTCTGTATCTCTATCCTAAGCAGTTGCTCCGCCATTAAAGGGTATCGTCAAGATCCATCCACTTGGAGGGGGAAAGAAACCGTTGAGCAGAAAAAAAAGCCTCAGTTACTTTCAAAAAATAATGCAGCTCCAAAAAGAACATATTATAACCGCCTTCCAACTACTAAGCCTGCAAAAATACCAAGCGCTCCGCAGGTGAAGAATGTTAAAGCAACCGCACAGCCACAATCTCCCATCCGAACAGAAACAGCTAGGACTATACCAGGGTTCATCGAGCCTAATGTAACAAATCTACCAGACAATAAAGACCTTCAAGAAGCGAATGCCGTAGCTCCTGCTCCTATTAGTCCTAGATTAATTAGTCCTATGTCTCAGTTGCTAATACAACCATCAGAAAAACTGCCCTCTAATCCTTAAAATCCTAATACCTTGAATGGATAAATAGGGTTCCAATTTTATAGTTCAGATAGATACCCCCTCTGGATGAACTTCTTGTGCTGTAATAGCGCCTATACCTTAGTTGCCTATTGTAGCCATTACTAAAATGACATCCATATGAGTATCTTTGATAATGGATACCTTTACCAGATCTTGTCGTAATTAGCTCAGGACGCAACTCAAGAACCTCCTGAATAATGGAACGGCTGATGTTTAGAGTATGCTCTTCAATCACGTTCTTCATCTCCTCACTCTCTTTAATAACCATGTTTTTCAGGGTGACTTCCTCACCGTTGACCATAAGAGGTCTCCCATCTGAATCATACCATGTCTCCCCTTTTGACTCATTAGCAGTGAATACAATTATTGAGAAACTTATCCATAGAATTAGTAAAATAACATTTAAGTTTGTTCTCATGATATTAAAATAGCACAATCTCCAAAGAACATCAATTAGACAATCCATTCATGGCCAGCCATCAACAACCAAAAGTGAAAGTAAGAACTAGATTTGCTCCATCTCCCACTGGCCATCTTCACCTAGGTCACCTCTATGCTGCTCAAGTTGCTCACAACCTAGCCCGCGAACTTGGTGGCCAGTATTTAGTAAGGTTTGAGGATATTGACCGGACCCGCATCAAGGACGAATATTATAAATCCATTTTAGATGACCTTAATTTTTTTAACTTAAAGCATGATGACATGCCGATCAGCCAAATCCAGACTGAACGCCTAGATGCCTATAATAGTGCAATAGGTAGACTAGAGACACTTGGGGTAACCTACCCCTGCTTCTGTAGCAGAAAGGACATACACCGAGAAATAGCAAACCTCACAAACGCTCCACACGTAAGCCACCTAAGTGCTCAGTACTATCCAGGAACCTGTAAGAAGCTCACCGCTAACCAGAAGTCTAGATTAATTGCTCAAGGTGCAATACCTTCTATTAGATTAGACACCAAGAAAGCACGAAACCTCACAGGAGACCTCATGTTTACAGACCTAATTCACGGTGTTATCTCAGTCAATCATGACATACTTGGCGATAGTGTTCTAGCCCGTCGTGACATAGGAACATCTTACCATATTGCTTCAGTGGTCGATGATTCATATCAGGGGATCACTCATGTTACTAGAGGCGAAGACTTATTAGAAACAACCCATCTGCATCGAGTCCTTCAGAGTCTTTTAGATTTCACCGAGCCCACCTACATGCACCATGCTCTGATAGTTGACAATAAAAACGAACGACTCGCTAAACGAGTAAAATCAGTCACCATTAGAGAACTCAGAGAAGCAGGACATAGCCTAGAGTCATTAAACGAAATGATTCAACAGCAAATACAAAACCAATAAACGTAAAACCTAAAATCAAGCTAAAAAATAAGCGACCCGCTTGATAAGCTGCTGGAAAAACCCAAAACCAAACAGTAACTCAACCGGGCCGCCTAAAGTTGTCGACAAAAAGAAAATAACAAGAAATCTCAATAAGTCAAGAAAATGTTAGAGCTATTAAGAAAATAAAGTCCCATCTCGAACCGCAACTAATACAAATGCACCAAGTATTGCTCTTTTAAACCACCTCCTTTAAGCCTTACTAAGTAAGTTCCTTTCCTAGTGATTGCATCACTAGCAGGCTCAAATACAATAGTGTCATTATAAATATACTTAAACGCTACTTTAAACTCCCGTCCATCAGGCTCATTACTCCAGCTCGGTGCCTTCTCTTCAAATACCTTTAATTTCCAGACCCGCACGTCACAATCTTTCGGTGCTGACCCACCAACAATGTGATAACTCCAACCATTGCCATGGAGGTAATCCACGGGGTAGAAATCGTGACCAGGGTAAGAATAATTCTTTCGTGTGCCTCTATCGGATTGATCCATCGAATACATCGCAGAATAATCACCTTCAATACCAAATCCAGTCTCTCCCATCTTATGGTTAATACACCATCTACGGTGACCGCGCTTCTCCCTATTATTTGCACCCGCATCATTCATATATTGAGTGACACTTCCTGCCATGCTCATTCTCCCACCGTTCATCGCGAGATTACACTTATCAGTGGAGTGCCCAAAGCCGTGTGATAACTCGCCTTTCTTGTTACATATAGATGCTGCGTCGTTGGCTGCAGCCACCATCTTTTTATCTGCTTTCACATCAAAGGGAACCTTACTTAGAAAGCGATACACATTTAGTAAATTGACTGCTTCTTGAACTTCTTTAGAGACCCCGTTAGGTGCTTCACGTCCTTTAATCTCCTTAATCTTAGCTTTAATTTCAGCTTTAACTTCTCTTGGGGCAAAACCATCATCCTCTATCACATCTTCTTCGTCTTCAGCATCTTCTGTCTCTAAATCAGATCCAGATACTTTTTTAGAGACCTCATCACTTTGCTTTGCTCCTACCTGCTGACCTGTTAGTTTCATTCTTTTTAAACCTAAATCCCGTTGATAATAAATCAACTCCAGACGATCAGGCTTCAAACCTATATTCGCAGATAAAACCACTACTGTTGGACCACGATTCCACGCTACTCTTATATGATCTACCTCCCCATAAGAAATGTTAGGTAATCTTACTCCTTTAGAATTTAATTGTTCTGAGATCAGTTTATTCCATCGACCTGCTTTCAACTTGAAATCTTTTTGACGCATGAATAAAGCTGTTCCTTGATCAACTAGAGTGATTTTCAGGCTCTTAGCTCTACCTTGGGATTGTGAAAGATTCAGATGATGAACGGACTGCCCCCATAAATTCAGACCTTTATTTTCATACACGAATTCATCATCCTTATCGCCCTTCTCCCATGAAATATCTGGGTAGTCATTAGTGAGTAATTTCCTATTCGACTTCCATATCGTTGTATCATTCACCAATGAATCTAATGAAAATCCATCCACTGCTCTGGCCTCAATCACAGATAAGATACTAACAACTGAAAGATATAATAAACCTTTAAACATAGTCTCAAAATGCATTTTCTTGCAGAAGTAAGCCAGCTAAAACTTCATTGCCTTTAAAAGGTGAGTAGCAAAATCTACAATCTATTAGTTGATAGTTACCCACTTATGAGTTAATTTTTCTTATGTTGAAAATCCTCTCTATAACCTTTCTATCCCTCTCTATTGCTGTCTCGGCCCAATGGAAAAATGGTGATATCATCTTCACTAAAACTAAAGGATCTCAAGCCATTGCCGTTGAAGCTGCAACAGAATCTCCATGGACACACACAGCAATTATCTTCATTAGTAACGGTAAGCCAATGGTCTTCGAGGCCGTTCAACCTATACAGATCATCTCGCTCGATGCTTATTTAAAACGTAGCGGCTCGCACTCAAAACATAGTTTCAAAAGATTAAAAGACCCTTCATCACTGAACCAAGAGGTGTTTACTAAAGCTTCCCTGTGGGCTGAAAAACATGTTGGAAATAACTACGATGGCCGTTTCGAGTGGTCAGACAAGACCCTTTACTGCTCCGAGCTCGTCTGGAAAGTCTACCATCGATGCGCAGGCATACAGCTCTGCCCTATCAAGAAAATTAAAGACTATAATTTGCAGCACCAAAATGTGAAACAACTGATCAAAGAAAGATACGGTTCTGTGGAGCATTTGAATTTAGAAGAAAAAGTAGTAGCCCCCTCAGACATCTATGACTCCGAACTTCTAATAGAATTCCATCCTCTCAAGAAAAACAAAACTCTACTGAAGTAGCATTCAAGGACGGCAACAAAGGGTTTATTTACCTCTTCCTGAACTCAGTAATGTAGCGATTAAAGTATCTATAGCCTCCGGCACATCCACATCACTGAGCTTTACATCCTTTGGAGCTCCTATATCAATCCACCACTTAAGAATTTTCAATTCATCATCCGTGATCTGCTTCTTATTCTCTGGAGGCATGTGGCAATCATCATCGATAGGCAACATGATCGAAGTAATCATAAAGCTAGCTTCTAAATTACCAGGAACGAGGCACTCTTCCTCATCACCACCTTCGAACATTGCCTCTATAGAATCCATTCTAAGTCCCCCTTTTGCTTTGTCTGGTCCGTGACAGCTAATGCACTTATTATCCAGAATAGGATGCACAATATGAGTGTATATAATGACATCAGAAATCACTTCCTTACTACCTCGCGCTTCACGCTTCTCGATCACCTTACTAGGGAGTGACCTCATCGGACTACCATGCGTCATTTCTCCACCGTGGTGACCAGCACTAATCAAGATTGCTCCCGTCGCTATCAGACATATAATATAAATGGGTTTAAACCATGGGATCAGCTTTAGATCATAACTGTATTTAACCAAAAAAGTTAGAATTACCATCACAGTAAATAAGATACCATCCCTTTTATGCTCTTCAACTAATGGTCCCTCATATTCACCAGTTAGATATAGAAAATAACCGCAAATAGCTGCTATAACTGAACTGCTCGCAGCAAAGCCTAGTGCCAAAGCTGTATCAGGCTTATATTTACCTCTAAAGATCAGACCGATGACCTCCATACTCAATACCAATACTGTAGCTCCAATCGGTAAATGCAAAAACAAGAAATGAAACTCCCCTAGAAAATTCAACCACAACCCAGATATATTAGCTGTTTTAGGATTAGCTAAGCCAACTTCTCCTAACCAAGGCATAACAGCAACACCTGCTAAAGCTAGCATACTAATCCCAATAATCAGGCCATAGTATTTCTTCGCTACTGAGTGCTTGTGATTCGTTGGCATATCCATCTGTTAATATATTAAATAAACCTTCCTCCTATTACAGAAAAAACGAAACTAGAATTAATTTTCTCATGATGGTAGTATGAAATTACCGTAATTTCTGATAATTCTGGTAACTTTTATTGAGTTACTACTTATGCATTGTAGTATAAATAGATAATATCATTTTATAGAATCTTATTCATTATGAAAATACTCACCTCTATCCTAGTTCTTTCCTGTCTCACATTAAGCCTCATAGATCCATTGCATGCCGCTCCAGCCAATACTAAGTCTGGGCTAGATAACGACCCCGAAGTCTTTTATTTAGAGCACTATACTAGCATCCCTATTAAATTTCTCCTAATTTCAGATACCTCCATCTACGCCTCAAAAACTGGTAACAAAAGCCGCAAGCTAGGAACCCTAAGTTCTGGTTCGAGTGTCCAACTCCTCGCCATGAATGAAACCGCCTATCGCATCTCAGGAAAAGGCAAGTATGGTATGCTCAAAGGCTGGGTCAGCCCTAAGAGCTTAGCAAGTCAAGATCCTGAATTCGTAGAGAACCTTAAGAAGCTCTACATAAGACAAATTAAGGTAAACACTCTTATCAAAAACCACCAAGTTGCCATTGGAATGTCACTCCAAGAGGTTCTTCAATCATTAGGTATACCTACAAAAAAGAAAGAAACGCTAACTAAGGACGGTAGATCAGGCACCTATGAATTCACTCAATTCGATGAACAAAAGCACTACCGCTACGTCACCGACCCTCGCACTGGAAATCTATATAAACAGCTCTCACATATCACTACGGAAGAAAAATCAAATACCATTGTAGAGTTCGAAAACAACCTAGTCACAGCAATCACCGAAAAGGAAGATAACGGCCCAGGAAAGATAAACATCGTAGTCCCTCCTATAATCTTAAGCTATTAAATAGTTCGTTCCAGCCACTGATACTACAAAAAATGCGGAGCTCAATTAAGAAGCTCCGCATTTTGTTATAAAGTAAATACTTTGTTGAATAGCTCAGTAGCCACTCACAAGTGCTAAATTAAGCAGACTTAGTGATAGCCTGTGAAGTCTTACTCTTAAGGTTAGCTGCCTTATTCTTATGAAAAATGTTTTTCTTAGCACACTTATCAACAACTGATGTGAACTCTTTGAATGACTTGGTAGCCGCTTCCTTATCTCCTGCTTCTACAGCGGCTAGAGTCTTTTTGCGAAGTGTTTTTACACGAGTCTTGATGTCTGTGTTACGAGTGTTGCGTGCTTCGTTCTGACGAACGCGCTTGAGTGCTGATCTTGAATTTGCCATGGTATAATTAAAATTGTTTGATTGTATTTACTTTATACTGAGTGAAGATTCATGAGTAATTCATGATACTTCAACCTATTCCCAGTATCCAACGAGAAGAAAACTTGCTGGAGTGCGAAAAACTACCCAAATACATTCAGAAGTCAAGCTCAGAGCAATAATTTCATCAATAAATAGTAAAATATCAGGATAGGTTGACTAGTTTCATCAGGTAGTCCTAAATCCGGCTCTAAAATAATCTTTGGGGATGATGTGTTCATTTAGTTTCTTTACTATGATCCACGAAAATTAACTGCTCCACATCAAATCCTAACTTCTTTGTTTTCACCGTGAACTTCTTCTTTTCAGCATCACTAGCCTCTGAATTTCGTGATAAAAACCATAGGTAGTCTTTATTGTAACTCGTAATATAGGCATATTCATAACCCTTATCATCCAAATCAAATACCACATAAGAACCATAAAAAGGGCCGAAGAAAGACACCTTTAAATGGCCTACATCAGAATCATTTACAAAATAGGCTCTTCCCTCGACTTCGCTCCACTCACCCTTCACATCATCGTAGCCTCTATTCAGAACCTTTAGCCCACCATCACCCCTAATAGAATAATCTGCAGTGACATGGCTAAGTCCACGTTCAAAAGAATGATTTAACCGGGCTATTTCATACCACTTACCTAGATACTTATCTTTATTAAATCCTTCCACTGGCTTAATCCCATCAGGCAAACCCACACAACTATTCATAACGCATAACCCAATGACTATAACACTGATGAACCCTATTAGCTTGAATTGATGTTTCATTACTTAGTAGTTAGACTATTAGAATCCACAAGCACAGTACCATTTCACTCCCATGTCGGTATTTTTGGGAGAAATGGGATTCTAACAGATATCGGATAAATACTCACTCCAGCACTCAATCCTAATGCACTAACTTCAATCCCCTCTTTCAGCCCTATGGCCAGCCCCACAATAGGAGTTTGAAGTTTAAGGCCTGTTCCGCCAGCTGTCTTCCCAGCATAAAACCCATTTTCTTTACCTATTGCATTATGATCAAGTATCGCTGACACACCTTCCACATCACGCAACATCTTCTCCACAAAAGTATTACTATTAGGTCCAGGATAAGAACGATAAACAGAATCATCATAGTGAGTAGCAAATGCACGGATATCACTCGCTAAATTCGGATTCCCACTGCCATCCGAATGCGAAAGCACACGCACTCTCTCGCCCCAGCGTTCTCTTGTATGTAAATCAGCGAACGAGATTTCCTTATTCACAACGCCGCTTTTAGGATGCGTGATTTCTACTCTATACCATCGTCCACCGACACCTTCCCGATAGTCCACAAACGTATGAGTTGCAAATTGAGCCCCCTTGGCACTACTGCTCGGTAAGTCCACATCTTTCACCATCACCAGCATACTAGATTTCGTTGATCGGTTCGGCCCGCAACTTGTAGACAAGATTAGCGTAATAACGCAGAATAGCTGTAGGAGGTGATGTTTCATCCATACACCTTAGTTAAAATCAAAGAAAATACAATCCACTAACTGCGATGATAAAATCACCTCTTTTCCCATTCTGTATTCGCTAACTCTTTAAGCTTTCTCTTTAATCTGCTCTTGATTGTGCTGCTGATACGATCCGTAAACAAGATCCCGTTAAGATGATCCACTTCATGCTGAATCGCGCGAGCCAACAAACCGTCAGACTCTATGACTTTAACGCTGCCATCCAGCTGCGGAAGATGAGCTTTCACGATCGTTGGGCGTTTCACTTTCGCTCTGACTTCTTGGATACTTAGGCATCCCTCACTCTCTGACTCCTTAGGACCACTCAGTTCTAACTCAGGATTAATGAACGTAAGTGGCATGTGATCACTTAAATTAGCATCCTCCCCATCGACCTTGAAGAAACTCACGCACTCAGGATCATGAGCAACATCAACCATAGCTAAACGAATATCTTCACCTATCTGCGGCGCCGCTAACCCAATTCCTTCTGCATCTCGCATCGTATCAATCATGTCCGCCACAAGCCTCTCTAACTGGATGTTCACAGTGGTCACGGGGACACACTTTTTCCTGAGGACGGGCTCACCAAATTGGACTATTTCAAGGATCATGCTGTTGTTTAAAAAAAATGTTAGATTACTCTTCTTCCCGGGAATCTCCCTGTAAGCGGACGCGTTTTGAGATATACTTAAAACCAGCTTGAGTCAATGTTTCCAGAGCGAACAATTCATCTTTCTCAGTAGCGCCCTCATCCTGCTCAAGTTCAAATCTCGCACCCGGCTTAATTTCGCGATACGCCTGCAGATAAGTAAGTAACTCCCCTCTCTCTACGCGCGTCGCATTCAATACAAACTTCCCGTCCTTTGAAATAGCTAGAACGGAGTTCTCTCTAACCTCCACTTTGGTGGGTAAGGAGCTCACCGATGGCAGATCTATCTCTAAAGTGTGACGCTTCTTTTTAAACTGCGTCGTCACTACAAAGAAGATCAGCAAGATCGTCAAAATATCGATCAAAGGCAAGATAGGCACTGTCGGTGTTTGTTTTTTCCTGTGATGAAATTCCATATTTCAGAAGTTAATTAGTTTAAATCTCGCCCCTTAGAATAAGCACCTACAAACTTATCCATCACCACTTCCAACCTTGCCGCATAACTCTCAATTTTACGATTGAAATACCCATGAGCAATCACCGCAGGAACAGCCACTGCTAAACCAGACACCGTAGTAATCAGTGCTTCTGAGATACCTTGAGCCATTTCTTCATACTTTTCTTCACCAGCTCCTACACCTTCAAATACAGTAAAGAGTCCAGTCGCTGTGCCAAGTAATCCCAATAACGGTGCAATCGCTATAATCACCTCCAGAAACGGAATCCCAACTTGTAGCTTATGAATCTCCTCTCTAGCACTCACCTGAACGGCCTCTTGAATTTCCACATCCTTCCGGTCATGTCGCTCTAGCACCACGTCACAGAGCTTTTGCAACACACTAGGATTAGATTTCCTGCTATGATTAAGACTCTGTGTAGACTCCTCATTACCCTCAGAGACATACGCACTCATGCTATTCACTAAGCTATCAGGAATCACCTTCTGCCTCACCAACAACATCGCTTGGTAAAACATCACTGCCATCGCAGCAACAGAACAAAGAATGATAAAGTAGATGAAAACACCGCCCTTATCAATAAAGGAAATGATGTTATCGAGGAAGTTCTTATCTGTAACGACGGCTTGAGTTAAGTAATTCATAGTTGGTTATATAATTTATTGAAAATTGAAATAGTAACGAAATTCTAGTAGATCGCCACCTTGGTCTTCTTTGACCTTCGTTGGCATTGGTGGGATTTTGGCGGACATGAGAGCCTGAAATGTTAGACTCTCTTGAGTCTTACTACCTAGATTCTGTGAAATAATATTAGGGTGTTTCACCTTACCGCGCTCATTCACCATGAAACTGATTCTTAGATTCCCTGGCTCGATCAGATCAGCATGCATCATCATCCTTCGTTGCCATTCCTGCTCCACTAGTTTGGAAATTTGAGCCATATATTTGCCCACTGGCGTAGATTTTACATCGCGGGATGATATCTTACTACGTCTGGAAATAGTCCCTTCCATAATCGTTGCCTTAGCCTCTGACCTGAAGCCTTTCTTAGTCGATTTAGAAGCTCTATTGTTCCTAGTAATTTTCGGAAGAGCCTCCTCCTTGATAGACATTTTCTCCTGAGGTTTTTGTTTTATTGCGTTAGGGTCAACTTGCTGATTCGCTATGGTTTGATTTTTTTCCTCTAAGCCTTTCGTCTCGCTCTCCCCCCTATTCTTAGTGCTTGCTAACTCATTATTAAGAGCCTCCTTCTTCTCTGTCTCCAGAAATTCTTTGCTATCCTTGTTCGTCTCAGCAAGCATCGCTTTCTCTAACGCTTCACCCTCATCTTCAGCAGGCATAGTACTGCTCTTGAGTTCCTCTTGAGACTTCATTGCCGTGTTATGTGCATCAGCAGGAACTGGCGTTGGCTGGATCATTGACTCCTCGACAGCCTCCGCCCCCTTATTCATATGCTCTAGCATTCCATCTTGAAACGTTGTGTCCACCGTTTCCAATCTATCATCCTTCGGCACTTCACCTCTCGCAGAAGGCCTATCTAGAGCACCCTCAACAATATTGGCATTACTAGCAGCGATCGTATCTCTTTCTCCTTCAAGGTTTGTCTCAGGAACATCTCCAGTAAGTTGATCAATTGAAGTCCTCGCAATTTGAGTGACATCCTCTGGCTGAAGTTTAGGCTCTGGTCTAGCTGCCAAAGCTTTAAGCTCTGCAGGAGTTAATGGAGCAGTCTTAGGTAACTGAATAGACTCTGCTGGTCTCTCAGGAGTGAGTCTTATCGAAATCACAGCATCTTCTTTTTTCTCCACCACTTTAGGTGTTTCTACAACAGCACTCTTGAGCATAATGATTCTAAGACAAATCATTACAGCAAACACAACATGAAGAACCACAGAGAAAACGAGACACATACTCGCAGTCATCCACTTACTCCTCCCTTTTGCCGAATCTATACCTAGAGCTTTCAACACCCATATTTTGTCATGTTTTGGGATCATTGCTAGGCGTAAATTATTTTTCTACCATCTCTCATTCAATAATTTCGTCAAATCCATCCTCTTCGCAGAATTCATATTGATCCCCCACTTACCTGTGCTAGATTCAAACTTATTCAAATTACACCAATCTAATATTATGAAACTAAAATCAATTATTCCATCACCTCTGACGTTTGTAGCAGCCCTTACTTTTTCAGTACTCATTCCAAACGCTCAAGCCCATTGTGAAGTCCCTTGCGGAATCTATTCTGATGAAACCGTATTCACTGACCTTAATACCCATCAAGCTACTATTGAAAAAGCAATGGTTCAAATCAATGAACTATCAAAGAACCCTAGCAAAAATGGCAATCAATTAACGCGTTGGATCAATAACAAAGAAATTCACGCCACAAAAATACAAGAAATCGTCGCCCAATACTTCCTAACTCAGAGAATTAAAACAGATGAAGCCAACACCAATAAAGAAGCTTACATTCTTAAACTTACTCAACTCCATCAGATCACTGTATTAGCAATGAAATGCAAACAAACTACAGACCCCCTGAATGCTCAAGAACTCCACAAAGTCATCAATGCATTTAAATCAAGCTACACAAATAAGTAGTAAGCATACTTACCCTCCAAACACTCTATAGAATTTGCTCATGTGGTCATGTTATAAACCTTCTAAATTTGCAATCGCCGCATCATGCGCCGCCGTGCTTCATGTCGGCGTATGCTCGTTGCTTGCTCAAGAAGTAGTAGACCAGCAACCAAAGTCACTAGAGAAGATTAATGAATCCACTTACAAGCTTGGAGAAATCACAATGGATACCAAGCTTCGCACTATCAGCTTCCACGCTACATCAGAGATTACCGATAAACTCATTGAGTATGTATTAGTCAATCCAGAAGGGAAAATCCATGAAGCCCTATTCATTACCAAGGCCAGGCCGATCAATCTCAACATTGCCTTTAAACTTTTAGGTTATAAGCAAAATAAATCCCTATTCCGTGAGTTCATAAATGACCTCCCAACGGAAAGATACCAAACCGCAACTGATCAGGAAAAAGCACACTCTTATTTCACAATCTCTATCAATTGGACAGATACAGAGACAAAAAAACGCTACAAATATAACATAAATGAACTAATCCAAAACACACGAACTGAAAAAACACTAGACCAAGCCAAAAATAAAAATATTTGGTCTTACGGCGGTTCATTCATGCATCAAGGTAAGTTCGCTGCTGAGCTAAATCACGATATTATTGCCATCTTTACTGATAGAACTTCACTAGCTAACTATGCGGGTAAAGGCAAAGAAGATGACACCCTTTGGTTCCCTGTCACACACAAAATGCCAGCCTACGGCACCACAGTAAATATCGTTCTCACTCCACAGTTCCCATCCAAAAAGATCAAATAAATGATCTTCATTGAATACCTTAATCCATCATCATGAAATCTATCATCATATCCAGTTTCATCGCGCTAGTATCACTATATGTTTCGAGCTCTAATCTCCATGCTAAAACTCCAGCTCCATCGACGGTCAATACTAAAGCTCCATACCTCTCACTTAGACTAGAAATGGAAAATGCGATTAAAACAGGAAACCTCTTTCTAAAAAATGCCCAGAATGAACAAGGGTTTTGGAAAGATGAAACTATCCCAGCATACACAGCTCTTGCCCTTACCGCAGCCATGCGTGCTCCTGATCTAGGATCAACAGCCACTCCAGAGCATATCAAAACTGCCTACAACTGGTTACTCAGCACCCAGCAAGACACAGGAGCTTTCTTTGTCAAAGGCCTAGCCACCTACAATACCGCCACCAGCATCATGGCTCTAGCTGCATCTGGTGACCCTACACACAAATCCCCACTCCTTAAAGCACGTGCGTTCCTCATCGGACAGCAAGCAGATTACTCTGATAATAAAGAGATGGATCAATTCAACGGTGGCATAGGCTACGGCGGATCATACTCACACTCGGACATGTCGAACACCTATCTATCAATTGAAGCCATCAAAATTTCCGAAGTCTACGCAAAAGATAGCAACGTCGAAAAACAGCCAGAACTAGATTGGGATAGCGCCCTCCTATTTATCTCTCGCTGCCAAAACTTAGAAGAAACCAATGACCAACCAGGAATAAGTAATGACGGTTCTATGGTCTATTTCCCAGGTAACTCTAAAGTAGATAATATCAAAAACCCAGACGGCACAACATCTCTCAGAGGTTACGGATCCATCTCATACGCAGGTCTTCTATCCATGATTTATGCTGACCTTCAAAAAGATGATCCTCGAGTCGCCGCAGTCACTAACTGGCTCAACCATAATTTCACCATCAAGGAAAATCCAGGACTAGGACAGCAAGGCCTCTACTACTATTTCAATGTCATGGCAAAAGCTCTAACAGCCGCCAATATCAATACTATCACTACCAAAGACGGAAAGAAAGTCGACTGGCGTAACGAACTCGCTAAAACACTACTCACTGCCCAGCGCGAAGACGGATCGTGGGTGAACAAAAACAGCCGCTGGTGGGAAAACCAACCAGAACTAGTCACCTGTTACGCTGTCCTAACCCTGGAACAAATCCATGCATCTATTCCTAAAAACTAAGAATACATTAAATTAGGGAAGTTCCTAATACTCGATAAAACAAAAATCACTTCCCAATACAAAACGCACCAAAGATAGCATCAAAGATCTCCTCTGTATCCACTCTTCCCGCAACCTCACCGATAGCATCAAGCGCATCTCTCAAATCCAGCGCTGCAAATTCAGCTCCCACGGATACCTCTAGTCCAGCCCGTGCCGCAACAAGCGCAACCTTCCCTCTATTTAAGCACTCCTGATGCCGCGCATTAATCGCCACAGCATGCCCCCCCCATGCACTCTCGCTAAGAAGAAGTTCATCAGCTATATGATTACCCAGTTTTTCTAAACCCTGCTCATCAACTGATTCATGGGTGCAAGAAATATTCACACCTCCCCCATTCTCCCAGAACTCATCCACTCCAAGATCATTTTTATTAATCACCAGCACATGCTTTCGACCCGCTATCTGATCCTCTGTTAGAAGACGTTTACCTGGTCTAGAACCGTCAACAACTTCGATAATAAGATCAGCAAGTTCTATCTGTTTTTCAGATCTCACTATCCCTTGTTGCTCTATCTTATCGTGAGAGACCCTTACCCCAGCGGTATCAATCAACCGAAGCGGAATCCCTTGAATATTCACTACTTCCTCAACCGTATCCCGTGTCGTCCCCTCCACATCACTCACGATCGCGCGCTCATAACCTAACAAACCATTCAATAAACTAGACTTGCCTACATTAGGCTCGCCACAGATCACCGTCCGCACACCTTCACGTAAAATCCTTCCCTGCTCAGCAGTAGATAACATCTTATCAATCCCTACCAAAACCTCATCAATCCTCTTTAGCATCGCCGCCCCAGTATCAGGATCTATATCTTCATCTGGAAAATCAATAAACGCCTCAACATGCGCCACCACTCCTATCAAATCCTCACGCAGCCTCTCACTCTGAACACCTAACTTCCCTTGCATCTGTTCATGAGCTGCTCGCATAGCCAGGTCAGTCTGCGCGGAAATAAGATCCATGATCCCTTCAGCTTGGGTCAAATCCATCTTCCCATTTTCAAAAGCTCTCCTACTAAACTCCCCCGGATCTGCAGAACGCGCACCACATTCTAATAATCTTTCTAAAACCCGACGCGTCACCAGCACGCCACCATGGCACGCCAACTCCACCACATCTTCACCCGTGAAACTCCTAGGGTTCCTATATACGGTTGCCAATACTTCATCGATCACCGCCCCATCTTTTGACACTACTTTACACAGAGTTGCATAGCGCTCAGCAGCATTCTCCAGCCCTCCTATACAACGGACAGCAGATGCTGATATCGAAACCGCATCTACTCCAGATACTCGTATCAGTGATACCGCACCTACACCGGGAGCAGAAGCAATCGCCGCTACTGTTGTAGAGTCACTATTCATCTAAAAGCTTGCCAGAACTGATTTCATCACACTCAAGCAACGTTGATTCTCGACCTTCGTACCCACGGATATCCTAACCCAACCAGGGAGTTTATAGCCACGCATCGCACGGACAATGACGCCCTGTTTCAGCATCTCTGTAAACAACCGGTCTCCATCACCTACATTCACAAGCACAAAATTCGCCCTGCTAGGCACATACTCCAGCCCCATTTCCTGGAACGTAGATTCATACAAAGCCAAACCTTCAGCATTATTAGCAACCGTTGCATCTACGTGAGCCTTATCCGCTAGTGATGCTAACGCCGCTCTCTGAGCTACTTCGTTCGTATTAAATGGTTGTCGAGCCCTCTGTAAAATTTCAGTCACCTGAGGAGCACCAAGACCATATCCTATTCGCAGTCCAGCCAAGCCATACGCCTTAGAAAACGTCCTTAACACAATCACGTTCCTCCCCTCTTTTACATACTTCAATGTATCAGGAGCATCGCCCACAAATTCATAATAAGCCTCATCAAATACCACAATAACATGATCTGGAACCTTTGCCATGAAACGCTCAATCGTCTCTTCATCTACAATCGTCCCTGTAGGATTATTCGGATTAGCGATAAACAACAACCTAGTCTCATCCGTGATCGCATCAGCCATAGCATCTAAGTCATGGACAAAATTCGGATCAGGCACTTCCACATAGTTTGCTCCAAATAACGTAGCCATTAGCTTATAAACCACAAAAGCATGTTCCGCCGCTATTAATGCAGCTCCTTCATTCAAGAAACAATGGCAAAGTAGCTCGATGATTTCATTCGACCCATTTCCTAGAACAACATTTCCTAATTTTAGATCATATTTCTCAGCCAGGGCACTACGTAGTTTATACCCACCACCATCAGGATAAATATGCAATTGCGTTGCCGCGTCACGGATCGCATCTAAGGCCATCGGCGCAGGCCCAAGCGGGTTCTCATTCGAAGCTACCTTAACAATAGAATCAGGATCTAATCCTAATTCTCTCGCGGTTTCTTCAATCGGCTTCCCTGGCTCATAAGCCACAAGATCACATACAAATTGGTTCGCAAATTTCTCAATCTTCATGACGCGAAGATTAGCGAATGAATGCGCGGGTGCAAGTCTCTATTACACCCATCTCACCCAACAATGAGATCCATATTTATCTCCTGAATCAGCGAATGAACTCTACTTATTGAGTTCTTTAATTCGGATATTACGGAAGCTATAAGTCTTCCCTTTTTCTCCATGATGCTGAATGCCAATATGCCCTACTGCATCTTTATTATCCTTTAGATTAGTAGTAACTTTACCGTTCACCCACACCTGCAAATGTTCACCATTGGCTACAATCCTATATTTTATCCATTCACCCAAAGGAGCGCGAACACTTTCCGTAATCTTTTTTTGCTCATCAGTTAAAAGACCCCACTTACCGCGACCTTCATCATAGATTCTACCTGAATAAGCACGTTTACTAGGGTCACACTCTGCCTGATATCCCCAGACCTTATGCTTCGGCTTATCCTTATCTACATGACAACGAAACATTACACCACTATTCGCAGGCCCTACCTTTGGTAGCATAATCTCTAGCTCTAATTCAAAATCAGCAAACTGCTTGTCAGTAGTCAGGAAAAACTTCTTATTTCCCTTAAGATGAATCACTCCACCCTCAACTTTAACCTCACCATGCTTATAAACATTGTTCCAGCCTGTCAGATCCTTGCCATTAAATAAATCTACCCACCCCTCTTCAACGACTTCTTCACTAGCCGCCTTCACATCATCTCCAGTCTTTTCACAAGATGTTATACTTGCTGAAAATCCGAGCGTTAAACCTAACAGTAATAATTTGTAGTGAGTCATATTGCAAAGTAAAGTTCCTACCCCTATCTAGCGCAAACAGAAAAACTCGAGAGTCACCAAAAAAAGACATCTGTCAGACAGGATTAGCCGTCGATACTTCTTTACATGCAATCATCCAATTTTTAACATTTACTATATGACCAAACGCATACTCATCATTACAGCAGTCGCAACTTCAGCTATTCTTACATCATGCAACACTATCGCAGGAATTGGTCAAGATGTTCAAAAGCTTGGCACTAGTGTTCACGACACAGCAGTGCGCTCAAGCAACTAAGATTCTAGTGAAATTCAGCGAACAAAAGGCACGCAGATAAATATCTGCGTGCCTTTTTTTTGTATTCAAACATCATGAAATATCAGTCCAGCACATCCTCTAGCAAACGCGCAAAGAGATCAAAGAGATCAAAG
>JALZVD010000349.1 GCA_023300205.1 Akkermansiaceae bacterium
CACCAGACAAATAAACCAACTTAAAATTCTGTGGCGCATTCACACTCACACTCGCAAAATCAAACACAATCTCACTCAGATACAAACTACGTTTCCCTCCATTCGTAATCGTGAAATCCAGATTATTACCATTCGTTCTCAGCGCCATCGCCCCATCTGCCTCCGTGGAGCCCACTAGCTCACTCGGCCCAAATGTTCCATCACTAGACCCCCAAGTGTCACGGCTCCCCTTACCTCCATACATTTTCCCAGTCACATTTTGGAACGTAGACGTAGAATTTTTCGTATCCGTTGAAGTAAGATAAATCTGAAACCCATCAGAGAAATCATGCCAAGACACCAGCACCTTATCATCACCAAGAATTGGTAAATGAATCAGAAAAGAGAGGAAAAATAAGCGTAAGAACATGCCAGAAAATATCCTAACTACCATCCTTGTCCACTAATATATAAGATAAATACTCACATTCATCACTCATTTATAAACTGTTATACAGATAACAACTCCCACACTACCACTCCTCTCTCGCCTTTTCCAGTATCCTCAGATACCCCTTATTCTCCAGCAGTGAATCCACAATCTGCCGCGCCAACAACCTCCCAGCCTCAGTATCACTCGGATAATGCAGACCTCCTATCTCCCTATTCTTCGCCATCCGTTCCGCATCTTTTCTATAAACCTCCGCATTCTCAGGATCAAGTTCCTGTAAAAGATAAGCGATCGTATACGCCCCAGTCGCATGTCCACTCGGATAAGCCGGATGACCAGGGATAGCCACCACCGTGCCCAACTTCACACCAGACCTCTCCGCCAGCAATGACGGCCTCACCCGATTAAACTTATCTTTAAACCAAAAACACACCACACCCAAGTCACTGTATGCCTCCACGATCAACTTACTCGTATGCTGATATCTCTTATCCGTAGTCAGCTGCGCATACGTAAACTTCCCCCACCTAAAGTGACTCACTATCACCTCCGCCTCTATTTCCTTCTCATGATTCTTACGCTCTGGAATCAACGTCATCAAATACTCCAGCTCAGCCTTCGTCCTCTCAGATGAATTCGCAGGCGGCATTGGTAAAACAAAATCCCTCTTCCAGTCCCTCGCCAAATACCGCGTCTGCTTTCTCGTATAAGCCAGAAATTTCTTATCCCATTTCTGAGAACCATGAACCCCAGAAAACCTCCATTGATCTGCCTTCTCATCCTCCCCAGCACCAGATAAATGCCCCAGCTCATCAGCTCCTAATATCCCAGCGAAAGACAAAGACAAGCTCAACACCACATACCACAATGATCTAATCATCCCCATGAGTCTTCTTCACCTTATACTCACTCTTCCCAGTGATCAGCCGCGCCCCCCTACATCCAAAAATATACGTCCAGACCCAGCTTAACGCCACAGAGACCTTACTCCGGAAATTCACCAAAAACATAATATGTACCGCCGCCCAGATAAACCACGCAAGAAACCCCTTCATCTTAAACCCACGGATATCTGCCACCGCCTTATTGCGCCCTATCGTAGCCAGATTCCCCTTATCAAAATAACTAAACTCTCCCCGCTCCACCCACGTCTCATCCTCAAGCTCACGCCTAATAATATTCCCCACATAGTCACCACCCTGGATCGCTCCCTGTGCCACTCCAGGAACCGGCTCGCCAGACTTAGCATCCTTCGCCGCCGCCTGGTCCCCTATCACAAACACCTTCGGATACCCAGCCACACTCAAGTCCGGCTCCACAACCACTCTCCCTGAGCGGTCCAGCTCCACACCCTCACCCAGTGACTCACCCAGCGGAGATGCCTTCACCCCAGCCGCCCACAGCACATTATTTGCCGCTATAAATTCCTCACCACAGACCACACCATCCGCACACACCTCGGTCACCCGTGGCCCCAGCTTCATCTCCACGCCAAGCTCCTTTAGCTGATCATACGCCGCATCTGAGCTCTCCTTCGGAAATGACTTCAACACCCTATCCCCACTCTGAATCAAAATCACCCTCGCCGTCTTCGTATCCACCTCACGGAAATCATCCGGGATAGAACGCGCCACCTCAGCCATCGCACCCGCCATCTCACAGCCAGTAGGGCCACCACCCACCACAACAAACGTCAGTAATGCCTCCCGCGCCGCCGGATCACACTCCACCTCAGCAGCCTCAAAAGCCAACAAAAACCGCCGCCTTATCTCAGTAGCATCATCCAGCGTCTTCAACCCAGGTGCATGCTTCGCCCACTCATCCTTACCAAAATAAGAATGCGTCGCACCCGCCGCCAGCACCAGATAATCATACCGCAGCGGATCACCCTTCACCATCAACCGCTTACCCTCTAAATCCACACTCTCCACCTCACCTAAGATAGATCGCAGATTTTTCTGCTTCCTAAAAATACTCCGTATCGGCGCCGCAATATCTGATGGATCAAGCGCCGCAGTCGCCACCTGATACAACAAAGGCTGAAACAAATGATAATTCCTCCTATCGATCAACACCACATCCACATCAGTCTTACTCAGCCTCTTAGCCGCCGCAATACCACCAAAACCACCCCCCACGATCACCACGCGAGCCCTTCTCTCAGAATCTAATTTACCAGTCACCACACCCTACATATAAGCCCCCGCCCCCATTTTGCAAGCCCATCCCTCAAACACATAAAATCACCTCTAATAGATCAGCGATGAACACCTCTTCAATTAAGAAGCGTGAATGATAAAACACGAGTTGAACCATCAACTTCTATTTTCTGATCTATATATTCAATCGTATCCCCAACTTTGTGAGCACTCTTGCTTAGAGAATCAGTCACAACTACCTCCACCCCCCCTCTATCTACGACATAAGAAACGTACTTATGCCCTGCGTCTGTCACGGTATATACCTTAAGTACTGTAGTCTTAGTCGTCGTATAAGACGTCTTAGGCACTTTACATCCCGTGATCGATAGGAAAAGTAATAATGGAATAATGGCTACTATCTTCTTCATAATTTTTTAAGTTTACTTCCACTTCGACTTCACATGCAGCCCCTTCTTTTTCTCCCAAGGAATACTGCGGTCAAAGACAGTCCCGTATGGCTCGTAATTATTATAAGGTACCGCCTCCTCTCTCCACTGCTTCACATAGCCATCATAGAGCTTTCTCATCTTCTCAGTAACCTCTATATTCTCAGACAAAACATTCTTCATCTCTTGTGAATCATTTTTCAGATCATAAAGCTCTTCGGTCACCTCATAGTCACCACCCGCATAGGACCAGTAAATATACTTATGATCTTTCGTAACCACACCCAGCGCATGAGCTGCCTTAGGACCCCAGACATTCACCAGTGCTATCGAATCATGGATTTTACCCTCAGGATCTTCATACAAACTCATCAAACTCCTACCATCCATATCCGCCAACCGCTCAATCCCCGCTAAACCCAAAATCGTTGGAGCAAAATCAATATTACATGTCAGCGCACCAGAACTAAGACCCTTACCAGAATTCTCGCTTCTAGGGTCAAAAATAATCAACGGAACTCGAGTTGCCTCTTCATACGGCAACACCTTAGATCCATAACCATGAGAACCACAGAGAAAACCATTATCAGACGTATAAATCACAATCGTATTCCCAGCCAACTTATACGTATCAAGAGCTTCTCTAATCATCCCACATGCCACATCAATCGCATAAACCTGCTGATAATAAGTCCCCATCACCGTATCATAATCAGTCGAATACTTCCAAGAATGGAATCTCTCATACTGCCTACCCGCCCTACTCTGCTCAGAGAAATGTAAGCCATTCTCACGTCCATAGTTCGCAGGCTTCGTAAACGCCTTCCCCTTATAAACATCATCAAACTGAGGATCAGGAGCAGTCGGATGATGCGGCGCCTTAAAACTGATCGATAAACAAAACGGCTTATCCTGCTTACTAGCCTGCTCGATAAAATCTCTACCAAACGCACCATAAGAAACCGTAGAATGCGGATACTCTTTTGCGTACTTCACCATAGACTTATTTACCCTAGTAGCATAGCTAGTCTGCTTCGGCCCACCACCCCAGACATCAAAATCATCCTCCGGCATCCCAATAGTCTTCCCCTCAGGAGTCTCCTTCAGATCAAAGCCAAACTTCCCAGCAAACCCAGTAAAATAACCAGCATCCTTAAGCAACATCGGATAAGACTTCTTCCACGTACTCACCAACATATCACCATGATCAAAATTCGTCCCAGACTTAAACTCATACTTACCAGTCATCACCGTAGCACGTGAAGCCATACAGATAGCCGTCGTCGTATAATGCTTATCAAACCGCATCCCATCATGCGCCAGCTTATCAAGATTCGGAGTCTTCACCTCCAGATTCCCATAACAACCCATCGATGACAAATCCTGGTCATCAGACATAAGAAAAACAATATTAGGTCGCCTCTCTACCCCCAGAGCAGAGCAAGCCGTTACCAGACAAAAGAGAGATATTTTTTTAAACGTATGCATATAGATGGTGAAGTTAATGTTGTAAATATTCGCTTACCAATAATCAGACAAAGCTCACGAAATGGCAACTTCTAATTAATTGATGGAATCGCTAGGCATAAACCTTCCCAACCATCTCCACCTTCCCACTCACAACAGACTTAAAAATAGCCTCCATAACAAGATGATCCTTGAGCCCCTCTGAACCATCAACCCTCCATTCTTTACCATCTATAATTGCTTCTGAAAATAAATCCATCTGGTCTTTAAAATGATCCGTTTTGGGAAAAGAAAGTGGAATCTCTTTATCAGAAGTCCAGCCCATCTGACCACCAGTACCAAAGCAAGGCTTGATCCCATAACAACCCTTCTTCCCATAGACCGTCATCGTATTATTTCCCCCCATATTAAACGAAGTAAAAAGATTCGCCGTCCTACCAGAAGCAAACTGCATCATCCAGGTAATCGTCTCATCCACCTCCGCAAACTTCTCTTTATCAGTCTTCACCTCCACAGCACTAACTGACACCGGCTCCTCATCATAGATATATCGGCACGCTTGGATCACATACACACCCACATCCAGCATCGCACCTCCACCCATTGCCTTCTTTAGTCTCCACTGCTTAGGATCTCCCGCACGGAACCCAAACCCCGCATCAATATGCATCACCTCACCAAATACCTCCTCACGAGCAAACCGCATCGCCTCCACATGATGTGGCTCAAACTGTAACCGATACGCAACTCCCAACTTAACCTTCGCCTCATCACAAGCCGCTATCATCTCTCTACAATCCCCAGGAGTAATCGCCATCGGCTTCTCCACATAAACATGCTTTCCTGCCTTCGCCGCTCTCAACGTAAATTCCTTATGCATCGAATTAGGTAACACAATATAAACCACATCAATATCAGGATTATCAATCATACTATCAAAATTATCGTAATTATAAACCCCACTATCCGGCACATCATACTTCTTCTGCCATACCCTAGCCTTCTCAGGAGTCCCAGTAACAATCCCCGTCAACTTAGAATGCTTCGTCTTCTTAAGCGCCGGCCCTATCGAGCGCTCGCTTAACCTACTCAGACCCACAATCGCCCAACCAATCCGCTTACCATCCTTCTCACCTGTACCCTCTTCCTTCTCCTGCCCATGCACCAAAGATGTAGCTACTCCTGCACCTATCAAAGACTTCAAAAATGGACGACGCTTTATTTCTTGTTTCATCACATAACCCATATAGTATCTTATCATACCTAGCACGCAAAAAAGAATCATGCCTCACCATGAAAGCTACCCATCTCAACTACCGTATCCTATAAACTATGTTCACTAAACTTTCCACCATCCTCGGCCTAGCATGCTCCACTTTATTAGCCGCAGAGAAACCAAATATAGTCTTTCTCTTCTGTGATGACTTCGGCTACGGAGACATCCAAGCACTCAACCCAGAAAAAAGTAAAATCCTCACCCCGGAGTTAAACAAACTCGCAGCAGATGGCATGATCTTCACAGATGCCCACACCAGCTCCTCCGTCTGTACCCCATCACGCTACACCCTCATGACCGGCCGCTACAACTGGCGCACCACCCTCCAGAGCGGCGTAGTACAAGGCCACTCACCTAACCTCATCGCCGCTGACAGACCCACCGTCGCCACCGTCCTCCAGTCCCAAGGATATCACACCGGAATCATCGGAAAATGGCACCTCAACTTCCGTTTCCAAGATCCCACAACTGGCAAAGATATCCCGAAACAAAGCGGCAAAGAACCAGCACCCGTAGGCACCAAAATCCCAGATGGCCCCACCACCAGAGGCTTTAACTACTTCCACGGCTTCCACCACGCAGGATCCATGGAAGGAGTCATCGAGAACGACACCGTCATCGCTCATGACGAAACCATCAACATGCTACCACGCATCACCCAGAAATCCATCGCCTACATCAACGAACGCGCCAAAAACAAACAACAACCCTTCTTCCTCTACGTCCCCTACGGCTCACCACACACACCCATCGTCCCTACAGCGGAATGGGAAGGCAAAAGTGGCATCAACCTCTACGCAGACTTCGTCATGCAGAATGACCACTCAGTCGGCAAAATCCTCAAAGCACTAGACGTCAACGGCCTCACCGACAACACCCTCGTCATCTTCAGCAGTGACAACGGCTGCTCAAAAGCTGCCAAAATCGACGAACTCCAGGAAAAAGGCCACTACCCAAGCGCCCACCTACGCGGCTCCAAGGCAGACCTCTGGGACGGTGGACACCGCGTCCCCTTCCTCGTAAAATGGCCTAAAGTCATCAAACCAGGAACCACCTCTGACCAGCTTATCTGCCTCAGCGACTTCTTCGCCACCATCTGCGCCATAGACAATATCCCTCTCCCAGCCAACTCAGCCGAAGACTCCGTCAGCTTCCTCCCCGCATTCACCGACCAGCCTATACCAACCACACGCCAAGGCATCATCCACCACTCCATCAGCGGCCACTTCTCTTACCGTAGCGGCCACTGGAAGCTCCTCCTAGCAAGAGCCTCAGGCGGCTGGTCATCTCCAAGAGAATCGGACATGAAAAAGATAGCAGACGCCCCCAAAGGCCAACTCTACAACCTCGCAAATGACCCAGGAGAAACCACAAACCTCTACGTCACCAACCCAGAAAAAGTCGCCGAGCTAATAACCAAACTAGAACAAGACGTCACCAACGGCCGCAGCACTAAAGGCCCTCCAGCCAAAAACGACATCGAAGAAATCATCCTCTGGAAAAACGACAAGAAAAAGAAAAAAGAAAAGAAAAAGAAA
>JALZVD010000350.1 GCA_023300205.1 Akkermansiaceae bacterium
CTTGGCCTTAGCCGTGCGGTGTTCGCTACCGCTCCACCGCCCAGCACGGCCCCACCCGACAAAGAACTCCCTGAGGCCAGGCGCTCACGCGCCCCAGAATTAACCCCGCGCCTTCTGCGCGGTGAGCATGTCCTCGACCGTTGCTAGAATCCGCTCTTGTTGGCGACGGGGAAGCTCGGCGACCTCGCGGAAGACTTGACCGGCTTTGCCTCCAGGAATCGGAGCCTTGCGGGTTTTTGGGAGTCCGAGGAGTTCATCGATCGTTACTCCAAGAATTGAAGCGGCGGAAGCGAGGAACTCGGATTTTGTGATCCAGCCGGCCTTCTCCCAGTTGATGACGTTGGTGTGACTTGTCTCGAGTTGGCGTGCGAACTCGCGAGCCGTGAGGCCTGCTTTTTGCCGGAGCGAACTGAGATTGATGGGGCTTGTGGTGGTGGGCATGGAACGAAAATAAACCATATTTGGAAAAGTTACTTGCCAATGGAAAGAAAATGAACCAGTTCTGAAAAGTAAATTTTAGTTTGACGCCTTTTTACCATGCCCCGAATCCCAGACACCGAAATTGACCGAATCAAATCTGAAACCGACCTCATCGCGCTCATCCAATCGCGGGGGACGACTTTGAAAAAACAGGGAGCCAACTGGACGGGGCTTTGCCCGTTCCACCCCGATGAAAAAACGCCCAACCTGATCGTGACCCCGGGCAAGGGCCTCTTCCGTTGCATGGCGAGCCAATGCGGGAAGAGTGGGAACGCAATCCAGTTCGTGCAGTGGTTCGATGGCGTGAGCTTTCGGCACGCTTGCGAAGTCCTCGCGACCGGCGGCAAGGCCGCCTTTGCGCAGACGAACGGGAAAACGAAAATCGCGACCGTTCCGAAGCTTCCTTGCCCGCTCGATACCGCCGCCGATCAAAGCGAGCTCCTCGACCAGGTTGCCGACTTTTACCACGGGAAACTCGACGAAGCGGCCTTGGCCTATCTCGCCTCTCGCGGTCTCGATGACGAGGCGATGGTGAAGCGGTTCAAACTTGGATTTTCCGACCGAACTCTTGGCCTCCGGATCCCGCTTAACAATCGGAAGGAAGGGGAAGAACTCCGCGACAAACTCAAAGCGCTCGGAGTCTATCGCCAGACCGGCCGCGAACATTTGAACGGTTGCCTCACCGTCCCGATTTACGACACACAAGGCCAGCCGGTGCAGATTTACGGACGACGAATCAGCCCCGCCACCCCGAAGGCAAACCGCCACCTTTACCTTGCCCGACCGCTTGCCGGAATCTTCAACTTTGAAGCCCTCAAAAGTCGGGAGATTATCCTGACCGAAAGCATCATCGACGCTCTGACATTTTACCGCCACGGGATGCAATCGGTGACCTGCACCTACGGCACGGCCAACCTCACCGACGAACTTTTTCAAGCGATCAACGCCGCGAAAGTCGAAAGCGTCCGCCTCGCCTTCGATGCCGATGAAGCGGGAGAAAAAGCAACGGCGCAAGCCGCCGCGAAGCTCGCCGCCTTCGGTATCCAGTGCCATCAAATCAAGCTCCCATGGGGATCAGACGCGAACAGCTACGCCCTTGAGCAAGGCGGGGAAGCGCTCAAGAAAGCGGTCCGCTCGGCCCAGTGGATGGGAGTGGCAAGAGCTTGCACTCCCTCACGGTCGCCCGCCGTCACCCCTCAAAAGTCCGAGCCACCTTTAATAAGTAGTACAAAAGTAGCTTCTTCTTTAGCTGCTTCCTCTGGCTCTGAAACGGTGGCTAAAGGTAAGAAGGTCGAGGCTCCTCAGGTTGTTCTCGAGCGCAAAGGCGAACACTATGAAATGGCCTTCGGAGAGCGGCTTTATCGAGTGGGAGGACTTGAGCGAAACAACTCGCTCGAAGTCTTAAGAATCACGCTCCGCATCGCGTCCGAAGGCCTCATGCACGTGGACAGTCTCGACCTTTACCGTGACGGAGAGCGGCGCAAGTTCATCGACCGAGCGAGTGAAGAAACCTTGCTCGAAAGAGATCTTTTAAAGCGCGACATTGGAAAACTCCTCCTCGCCCTGGAGCAAAGCCAAGAGGCCCGCTTGAATGGGGGAGGGGACGACGAGGAGGCGGTAGAACTATCGCCCGACGAAGTAAGAGAAGCACTAGACTTCCTGCAAGCGCCCAAACTCCTGGACCGAATCGCCACCGCTTACGATCAGGCCGGAATCGTGGGTGAACAAACTAACCTCCTCGCCGCTTACCTCGCGTGCGCGAGCCGCAAGCTCGCGAAGCCCTTGGCGGTCATTATCCAAAGCACGAGCGCGGCGGGAAAGTCTACTTTGATGGAGGCCGTCTTGAGCTTCTTCCCGCCAGAGGAACAAGTGAAATACTCCGCGATGACAGGCCAAAGCCTTTACTACCTTGGTGAAACCAACCTAAAGCACAAGATCCTCGCCATCGTCGAAGAAGAAGGAGCCGAGAAAGCAAGTTACGCCCTTAAACTCCTGCAATCAGAAGGAGAATTGACGATCGCCAGCACCGGAAAAGACCCACAATCGGGCCGGATGGAAACCCAAGAATACCACGTCGAAGGCCCAGTCGCTATCGTCTTCACCACCACCTCAATCGACATTGATGAGGAATTAATGAACCGCTGCCTTGTCCTCACGGTCGATGAATCGAAAGCCCAAACCGAGCGCATCCACGAACTGCAGCGCGAGGCCCGCACTATCGAAGGAATCCTTGCCGCCGAGAAACGAAAGGACATCCAGCGCCTCCTCCAAAATGCGCAACGCCTCTTGCAACCCTTCAAAATCGCCAACCCTTTCGCGAGGCATTTGACCTTCACCAGTGGCCGAACCAGAACCCGCCGCGATCACGAAAAATACCTCACCCTCATCGACACCATCGCGCTCCTGCACCAACACCAGCGCGAAACGATCAAGCACCAGGTCAACGGGCGAGAAGTCGAAATGCTCCCCGTCACGATCGAAGACATCGAAGCCGCCAACAAGATCGCGCCCGAAGTCCTAGGCCGTTCCTTGGATGAACTTCCGCCGCAAACGCGAAGCCTCCTGGACAAAATCAAAAAGCTCGTTCGCGAAAAGATGGCCGAGCAAAAACAGGAGCAGAGATATTCCTTCTTTAGCCGCCGAGAGCTGCGTGACTTTACGGGCTGGAGTCAGATGCAAATCCGCCGCCACCTTGAGCGCCTTTTAGAACTCGAATACCTAACAACACGCGGAGGCCGCAACGGCGTTGCGATGAAATACGAACTCCTCACCCAGGTCGACGAAAGCAAAGAAGGCTACACCGTTGGCCTGATCGATCTCGCGCAACTCCGCAAAGAAAGCGCGGCCTACCAATCAAAACAGAGCGTGAAGAAAGCGAAAAATACAACTACGGCGACGACCTTGTCGGTTTGAAGGGCCACCTTGTCCCCACCTAGTCAGGCGAGGGCGACAAGGTCTTAACCCAAGCAACGACCAAGAAAAACCGCACTATCGGCCCGACCTTGTCACCTAGTCAAAACGCACATCTGGACCCCGAAAAACAAACACCAACGTAGACACAGAAAACCATGGCCGGAAAAAAAGGATACGACGCAGCGGACGGGATGCGCGGACGCGACCCCGACAAGCGAGGCGGGAACAAGTCGGGCGACTTCCCGCAAGGCGAGCGCGGGAGCCTCGCCGCCGAGGCCCTGCGATACCTCCGCAGCCTTGCCGTGAAAAACTACAGTGAAGGCACCATCGAGGCGCGGAAGGATGCCCTCAAAACCTTCATCCTCTGGGCGCATGAGCGCGACCTCCACCAGCCCGACGAGATCACCAAGCCGATCCTCGAAAGCTTCCAGCGCCACCTCTGGCGATACCGAAAAAAACCAACGGCAAGCCAAGCGGCCGAGGGCTCGCAGGGCAAGCCATTGGGCATCTCGACCCAACGCGCTCGCCTCGGCACCCTCCGCGACCTCTTCAAATACCTTTCCAAACAAAACCTCATCCTAGCGAACCCCGCGAGTGAGCTAGAACTCCCGCGCCCCGAAAAACGCCTCCCCGAGCAAGCGCTCAGCCACAACCAAGTGAGGCAAATCTTCAACATCCCCGACCTCCTCGACCCCTTAGGCGTACGAGATCGCACCATCTTAGAACTCTTCTACTCCAGCGGAATCCGCCGCAGCGAGCTCGCGAGATTGGAACTCACCGACCTCAACCAAGAGCGGCAAGTCCTCCAGGTTCGGAAAGGAAAGGGGAACAAAGACCGAGTGGCCCCCGTCGGAAATCGCGCCCTTCATTGGCTGCAAAAATACCTCGAAGAAGTCCGGCCAAAACTCGCCCTCGATCAGGACGAAAAAGCGCTCTTCCTCACCGCCTACGGCGAAGGCTTCAACCCCGATGTTCTCAGCCGCATGGTGAGCAAATTTATCAAACAAGCCGAC
>JALZVD010000351.1 GCA_023300205.1 Akkermansiaceae bacterium
GAGAGGGTAGGATTTTTAAGCTGTTTGATTGCGTTGATTGAGTTGAAGCCCATTTTTCTGAATTGGACTTGGTCGATGCCTTGACCGTAGACTTCAGTGACTTGGCCTCTGGTTCCTGTGTTGGCATTAAAATTCCCCATTGTGAGGATGAGTCCTGCAGCGAGGAGGACGAGGACTACGACCATGAGGCCGGTGTATTTGCGCATGTTTTCGATCATGATATTTTACTTGGTTTGAAATTGGTTCTTATGGCTAGTTGTTGGACTAGCAGTGTCTTAGTGCGGAGCTTTTAGGCTGAGAATCCGATGGAATCAACCTTAAATCTTGCCCATTTGGGCTCTCTGTCTGAGTAGGTGGTCACAAATGATGATGTTGGCCATGGCTTCTACCATTGGGACTGCTCGCGGGAGGACGCAGGCATCATGTCTGCCGCGACCTTTTAGCTGAGTTTCCTGGTGATCTGGGGTGACGGTAGGCTGTTCACTCATGATGGTGGCTGTGGGCTTGAATGCGACGCGGAAGATGATGTTTTCTCCATTTGAGATGCCGCCTTGGACTCCGCCTGAGCGGTTTGTCTTGGTGCGGACGTTGTCTCCATCCATGTAGAAGTGGTCATTGTGCTCACGTCCTGTGAGGAGTGTGCCGCCGAACCCTGAGCCTAGTTCAAAGCCTTTTGTGGCTGGGATGCTCATCATGGCTTTTGCGAGTTCTGCATCTAGCTTATCAAATACGGGTGCTCCGAGGCCGGCTGGGCAGTTGCGGATGACGCATTCTACGACGCCGCCGATGGAGTTGCCATCTGAGCGGACTTCTTTGATGCGATCGATCATGGTGTCTACTACAGCGGGGTCACCGGTGCGAACGATGTTTGACTCGATGTCTTCTGATGTGACGGTGTCTGGGTTTACGTTTGCGTTGATGTCATGAATGGATTTGACCCAAGCGAGGACTTCGAGTTCTGGGCATAGGGAGTGGATGACTTTCTGAGCGACTGCAGCAGCAGCGACTCTGCCGATGGTTTCTCTGGCTGAGGCTCTGCCGCCACCGTGCCATGCTCTGAAGCCGTATTTGGCATCATAGGTGTAGTCTGCGTGAGATGGGCGATATTTGTCCTTCATCTCTGTGTAGGATGATGGTCGCTGGTCTTGGTTTCTGACTAGGATGCCGATGGGTGTTCCGAGGGTTTTTCCTTCTGATGTTCCTGAGAGGATTTCACAGATGTCACCTTCTTTACGGGGGGTGACGATTTCACTCTGACCTGGGCGTCGTCTATCGAGTTCTTTCTGAATGTCTTCTTCTGAGAGTTCTATGAGTGGGGGGCAACCATCGATGTTCACGCCGACTCCTACACCGTGGGATTCACCCCAGGTGGAAATACGAAAATTCTGACCAAGTATGCTAGACATGGGTGGATTGATAAACGCAAATAGGGAGAACTGCAACCCTTCTCTTGGAATAGGGAAAGGTTTTAGGTGGTTATGTTTTAGGTTTTAGATTACTTGGGTTGGTGGTGGGCTTGGGTTGACATTTTGGGTTAAATGGGGCAGATGGTGGGCCTGTGCCAAACCGCAGGACGCTGGGGAAGGAGCAATCTGACCTTTCAGCGATTGTACAGAGGTCTCTGGGTTCTCCCCCGGAGGCCTCATTATTTATCACTTAGTGAGTTTTCGATATGATCGAGATAGAACATAAATTTTTGCTTAAGAATGATGCTTGGAAAGCGTCAGCGAGTGAGGGTGTTCGTTATAGACAGGGGTATATTGATACGGTGAATGGGACTACGGTTAGGGTTCGGATCGCTGGAGATCAGGGTTATTTAACGCTTAAAGGGAAGCGTGGTGGAGATGCAGGGATTTCCTGCTCTGAGTTTGAGTATGAGATTCCACTTGAGGATGCTGAGGGGATGATTGAGGAGTTTTTGGATACTCCGCTTATTGATAAACATCGTTATCTAGTGGAGTATCATGGAAAAATTTGGGAGATTGATGTTTTTGTTGGTGATAATGAGGGATTAGAGGTGGCTGAGATAGAGCTGGGTTCTGAGGATGAGGCATTTGATTTACCTAGCTGGGCTGGAGAGTGTGTGTCTGGTGATTGTCGTTATACGAATGGGAGTTTGGCTAAGTTACCTTTTAAGGATTGGTAGTGTTTTTATGTATTGTTAGCGATTTTGGACGTAGGAATGCCACGTAATCACTAGGGTTCTCTTGATTACAAGCCCAGAAATAAAATAAACTTACTTTATGGGGGGGAGGTGGAGGGAGTGGAGCTAGTTTTTGGAGGCTAAGAGCTTTTCGGTGTATTTGGCTAGTAGGTCTGCTTCTAGGTTAATAGATGCGCCTATTTCTAAGCTGTGGAGGTGGGTCTCACGGAATGTGTGAGGGGTGATCCAGAATACTGCTGAGGCGTGGGCTTGCTCTCCGCTTCCTGGTTGGTCGCCGGCAGGTTCTAACAGTTCTGCGATGGTGAGGGAGATTCCGTCGATGGCGATGCTGCCTTTGTCGATGCAGTATTTGTAGATTTCTGGTGGGAGTGAGATTTCTAGGCGATGGTCTTGGCCGTGTGTGGAGAGGTTTATAAGTGTGCCTGTGGCATCTACGTGACCTTGGACGAAGTGTCCGCCGAGGCGCTGGGTGGGGAGTAGGGCACGTTCTAGATTTACAGTGGATTTTTCTTTGAGTGAGCCTAGTGAGGTGACTTTAAGGGTCTGGTGGAGGAGGTCGAAAGAGGCAGATCCTGTATTGAGTGCAGCTACGGTGAGGCAGCATCCGTTGGTGGCTACTGAGTCACCGAGTGCGAGATCACTGGCGAAGGGGATGGCTATATCATAGCGGGACTGATCCCCTAGATTTGTGATTTTGGTGATGGTGCCTGTGGCTTCGATTAGTCCAGTGAACATGATTTAATATGGCTGAACCTCATGTCATTGGTCCATATTTATTGGGGCCGGGACGATGAGGTGTTGTAGATTATTCGTTGATAGTGGCTTGTTGGGTGGGGGGGGTGTCCGCTTTAGGTTGTGCTGGGTCTTGAGTCATTCCTGAAGATGGGATTAGCATGAAGCATGCGCCCATGACGATGGTAGGAATGAGGGCGGAGATGGCGAGTTTGACTGGGGAGACTCCGCCTTTGAAGTATTTGCCGAGAACTGACTGACCAGCTGGGTTAGGGGCATTTGCAATGACTGTTAGACCGCCACCTGTGACGGCGCCTGCGAGGACTGCGTATTTAGCGGTGATGCCGAGGCTAGGAGCTTGTGAAGCTAGGTAGGTAATGGCTGCGTTGTCGTTGAATGCTGTGAGGACTGTGGAGCCGATGGTGAGGACTGCGCTTTGGTCTTGGAATGCCATGAGGAGTGGCTCGATCCACCAGCCTTGGCATCCGCCGTGGATGACGAGTCCTGCGAGGAAGAAGCCTACGAGGAGGGGTGATTTCATGGAAACATCATTTTGGTGATGGCCTGTGGACTGTGTGAAGCCTAGGAAGAACATGAAGCCCCCGATGAAGAGTGCTGGGTGGTGAGCGGTGAGTACTGTGAAGGCTAGGAAGCCAAGGTGAGTGAGTGTGACTGCTAGAGGGATGGCGTCTTCACGTTGGTCCCATCTTTTGCTATTGCTGTTGTCTGTTTCTGCGGTTTTAAGCTCTGCGAAGTGCTTGCGGAATGCGAGGAAGTAGAGGGCGTTTGCGATGAGGATGCCGATGATGGCTTTCCAACCAAAGTTCATGAACATGTAGCTCATTCCGAAGCTCCATTTCTCTGCGATCATGAGTACTGGAGGGGCAGCGAAGTGAGTGAGTGTGCCGCCTACTGAGATGTTTACGAAGAGGAGGCCGAGTGTGGCGTAGGCGAACTTGGCCGGAGGGTTCTTATCATAGAACCATTTGGCGAGAAGCATGGCAGCGATGGTCATGGCTGCTGGCTCTGTGATGAATGATCCGAGTAGCGGGGTGATGGTGAGTACTGAGAGCCACCATGCAGCAGCTCCGCCTCCCATGAGGCCTGCGATCTTCCCAACGATCATTTCTGCAAAACGGATGACTGGTCTGGTGGCGGAGATGGCCATGATGATGACGACGAAGAGGGGTTCGGTGTAATTTACGTCGTGTCCTACGTATTGGATGACTTGGCTGAAGTCGAAGAAGTATGCTATCGCGCCGACGAGTGCGATTACCCAGATGCCGAAGATGGCTTCTACTTCTCCAAGGAAATGGAAGAGGTGGGCGCGGAATGAGACGTCGCATTTGGCGTCATCTTCAGGTTTGGCACAGCTGGTTCTTCCGCGTTCTTCGTTGAGTTTGTTTTGTCTGTGCTCGTGTTTGTGAGCCATTTCCATGAAGAATCCTGCGAGGAATGTGTGTACGATGGCGCAGACGAATATGATGGTGGCTACGATGTTAAAGCCGTTTTGCTGAAATGCACGGTGCTTGAGGGTTGCCATGAGGTCCATTTTGCCGTCCTCAGATTTTTGTTCGTCGTATGAGGCGAGGGGTTTAGGGAATGGGGCGTATTGATCTTTGGTGAGGCCGTATTCACCTTTTTGATATGAGGGCTCTTGTTTTGCAGCGTGGGTCTCAGGGGTGAGGGCAAGAGTTGCAATGAGTGCTAGTAGTGAACAGATTATTGTGAGTTTTCTCATGTGTTAGGTGGACTAATTGGGGTATTGATAGCGTCTGGGTTAGGGTTGGCAATCAGAATTTACAATTTTATGAGTTTGGAAATTGCTTGCTTGAGTTTGGTTTTTAGGCGTTTAAAATGTTGTTGATGAGAGATGGAAGGAAAATGGGTGATTTTAGGAAACTTGCGGCTAAGGGAATGTTGGTTGTTCTTGGTTCTGGAGTGGTGGGTTGTGGTGCGCTTTCACGATCAACGAGAGCGGTGGGAGGGAAGATTAAAGAGATGAATAGTGAGGGTGGGGAGCTGAAGCCAAACCAACATGCGATCGATGAAAATTCTACGGCAACTAAAGGATTAAGTGCCCTGAGAGGTGGGAATGTGGTGGCTAGAGTGGGGCAGTTGGCGACTCGTGAAGAGGATATTGTGTGGGCTCCGGAAGATCCGGATATGCCGATTACTGAGTTAGAGGGGTTAGTGATTGATGATGAGAATCCGGAGGATTCATGGTTTGAAGACTATGGTAAGGCGATGAAGAAGGCGCGAGTGGAGGGGAAGCCGGTGTTGATCTGGTTTACACGAACTAAGAATAGTCCGTTGTGTAAGATGCTGAGTGCGGAGTTGTTTTCTCAAAAGGATTTTGATGATTGGGCGTATGAGAATGTGGTTCGTCTGAGGGTGGACTCAAACATTCAGGAACGTGATACAGGGAAGCGTAAGGACAGGGAGAGGTATGTGGCGGAGATCAAGAAACGTTATAGGGTATTGGGTCAGCCGGTGGTGTTGATGATTTCTCCGAGGGGGACAGAGTTTGGCAAATACCGTGGTTATAAGTCTGGGTCAGCAGAGTTTTACTTTGGTAGGCTGAAGAATGCTCAGCGTACGGCGCAGGCTGATCATTCTAGCTGGCAGTCTGAGATGGAGGGTAAGGGATACCGGACTTGGCATGATGCTCGTGGGCGAGCTGTGTTTGCTAAGGTGGTACGTTACCGTGATGGTGTTGTCTGGCTGGTGGAGCCAGATGGTAAGAAGTCTAGTACGGAGGTGAGTAAGTTATCTACTGTGGATAGGCAGTATGTGGAACGTAAGCTAGCTGATTCTAGGGCTAAGAGTCTATAGGAGGGGGGCGAGGATTTTCCTAGACAGATCTTTTGTGTGTGGCGTCGATCAGTGGCTTGGTGAAGGCTGTCACTATTTCTGCGAGCTCTGGGCTGTCTGCATTTTCGGCGATTTGATTCACGATGGCAGATCCTACGATGACTCCGTCTGAGACTTGGGCGACCATGGCTGCTTGTTCTGGGGTGTTAATGCCGAAGCCGACACAGACGGGGGCGTTGGTGTGTTTTTTGATGGCCGCTACAGTTTGGCCGATGGTGTCTGATGGTGCAGCTTGTGCACCGGTTACTCCTGTGCGCGAGAGGGCGTAGATGAATCCTTCTGACTGCTTAGCGAGTGCGGAGATTCTGTTTTCTGGTGAGGTGGGTGCGATGAGGGTGATGTGCTTGAGCGAGGTTAGTTTACTGAATTCTGAGCTGTGCTGAGCTTCATCTGGTGGGAGGTCTAGTAAGAGGATGCCGTCTACTCCCGCTTCGATGGCTGAGGAGATGAATTGATCATAGCCGTATGCGAAGATGGGGTTTAGGTAAGTGAAGAGAACAATGGGGGTCTGGTGGGTGGTGCGGAACTCGCGGACTAGGTCTAGTACTTTAGGGAGTGTGCAGCCTGCTTTGAGTGCTCGGTCGGCGGCGAGTTGATTGACTGCGCCATCTGCTAATGGGTCTGAGAATGGGACGCCTAGCTCGATGACGTCTGCACCGGCATCTGAAAGTCCGCGGATGATGCTGAGGCATTTGTCGAGCGTGGGGTCACCTGCTGCGACATAGGCGATGAAGGCGGGGGTGTTGGATTGCTCTAGGTTCTGAAAAGTGGTGTCAATTCTGCAGCTCATGGGTGTTGATTTACAGAGGATTTGTGGAAATTGAAATGATTATCTTTTTGTTTCATGATAAAGAGGGCTGTGAGTAGCTGGGGATGGTGTAGCTTTGCTGAGTGGGTGTGAGGTGATGGTGTGTGATTGTTTGTTGGTTGTTCTAAATTAGCGATATTACTGGTTGATTGCGGTGGTGAATAGGCGATAGTGAGGGCATGAAATGCGTATCTTTGGTTCTTTTACAATTGATGTTAGTTGCTGTTTTTCTTTTGTCTTTGCCTGCTATTGGGCAGGAAGGGTTTGATTACAAGTCAGTGATTGCTGGTCCAATCCGTGAGATGCCTGCTCCAAAGATATGGGAGAGAGCTGGGACTAATATTGGCCAGCTGAATGTGCCTATTGCTACGAATGATGAAGTGGTGAGAAGGCATGTGAGGCATGGGTTTGCGCTGTTACATGCACAGTGGGATGTGGAGGCTTATCGGCATTTTGCTGTGGCGCTGAAGCGTGATCCTGATTGTTTAATGGCATATTGTGGAGTGGTGATGAGCCTGCTGAATCCTGAGCATGAGTGGAAGGTTTACCGGGCGCGGGCGATTAATAGGATGATGAGCTTGGCAGAGCATAAGAGAGGTGAAGGTGAGGATGCTGAGTATGAGTTTCCTACCAATGAGCGGAGCTATGCGATAGCGATAGGGAATCTGGTAGTTAATGGTCTGGATGCTGGGGCGGCTTCCTTTAAAGTTTTGGCCGAGAGGTATCCTGATGATTTGCAGTTGGCATTATTGGGGCCTTTTTTTAATAGAGGGAAGTATGATGTGTTTGGTGATTCAGACGATAAGCAGGAGCGTGCGGTGAAGGCGATAAAGGATCTGTTAGATAAGTATCCGAATAATCCTTTGGTTACCAATTTCTATGTGATGATGTTGATAGAGGCACCTTATAATGCAGTTGATCAGAGGTTGGAGGTGCTGCCACATGCAAAACGATTAGTAGCACAGGGTGGTGAAGATTTTCCAGGATGGCAGATGATGTTAGGGTATTCTGCATGGCGTTCTGGCGAGATGGATTTAGCCAGAGATTCTTATGAGAAGGCGGCGAGATTGTATGAGTCTTGGAAAAAGGCTTCTGGGGTAAAGATCGCGGATTGTGATGGTCTGATGAGGGCGTATTCTTTTCTTGCACTGATTCATTATCAGATGGGAGATACTAAGCGTCTGGATGCGGTGATGAAGAAGTTGGCTTTAGCGTCTAGTGCTAGGAAAGGCTCTGTTGTTTATGCTGTTTATTC
>JALZVD010000352.1 GCA_023300205.1 Akkermansiaceae bacterium
GCACCAGTCCAGTGGATGATGTGAGGGCGGACAGTCTTCAGCAGGCCAGAAGGGGGAGTGGTGACAGCTGGGATGTAGATGCCACCGCAGCCGAAGAGGTGCTTAGCATTCTTGCGAAAGTCATCCATCATACTATCGTAATAGTTGAATACTGGTAGAATGGCTTCTTGGAGTCCTCCCGAGAGGGCTTGCCAGTAGATCATTTGCAGATTTTCATTCGCCATATTGAACGCCCAGTATCCACGGTATTCACCAAACCAATTCCCGTAGAGGTGGCATGGGTGGCCACCATCGCGGGATGATGAAATGAGTAGGTAGCGACCATATGCCCACATTTTCTCGATGAGAGGAGTGGGGGCGTCACCCTGATAGGCGTCAAGTAAAAGCTCTTCATTGCAGATTTTATGATCTGTGTCAGACGTTCCTAGATCTAGCGTTACTCTATTAAATAGTTCACTATGAATGGATGCATGAGGAGTTAGTAGTTCGTCATAGTCCATTGGAGTATTTTCTAATTCTTTTTCTAGTCGAGCCCACGCATCTTGTCTGTTTTCATGGGTGAAGAGTTTGAGGACGATGATTAGATTATTACTGTCATTAGAGTAGATAGAATGATCATTATGATCTGCGGTGAGTCTTCCATTTTTAGAGAAGACTCTGGCGACAGCTCCGAAGTCGTGGCCGTCATCATTGAGAGCAGCGTAGTGTATGAAGCCATCATCGTTAGCAGATACTTCTAACTGTTTAGGGAGAGGAGTCTGGCCGTGATTTAGTGTGCGAGTGTCATGGTGATCGTGTAAGTCGAGAGTGATGCTAGCAGTAAGGTTGTCTCCATTGGATAGTATTTCCATCACTACGATGTCTTGATCACGAGAGACGAAGAGACGGCGTTGATAATCGATCTTGTTGTCTTGCCATTGAACGGAAACCTCACCAGTTTCCATATTAAGCTCACGTCTGTAGTTACGGAAGCCACGGGAAACAGGCATTTTTATTTTTAGGTCGCCCAGTGGGAGAGGGTAGCCGATGTCAGGATTATACTCTTGTCTGGTGAGTTCATCCGCGATTAATTTTTCCCCCGCATGCACCATTTTGTCAGCGAGTAATCTTCGCGTTTCAGGTAGTATATGGCTAACGTCTGGTAGTTCTTGAGTGATGACTTTATGCCACAGCTTTTCATGGGTTAGGAGAACTGTTTCATCATGTATCGCACCATAGACTGCAGCTCCAATAGGTCCATTGCCAGCAGGGAGGGCTTCGCGCCACTTTGCTCCCCACCAAGAGGCTGGGTACTTCATCAATAACTTATTTTTCATGTAAAGATAGATATACTCCTCGTGCCTCTATTGTTGATCTAGGTCTAGTCCTTTGTAGATGTGGTAGGTGAGGTGGTGTTCACGCTAGTGAGAAGCTTAGAGATGACAAGAATAAATACTGTAGGAAGAGCAGAAAAGGGAACAATTAGACGATGAAGATGGCCGATGAACTTTCGGTGAAAGTTCAAGAGGTACACTTTGATCGCCTGAGATTAGATTTTTACTTTGCTCTGTGAAAATATGAATTTAAGACTGGTTGTATGATATAGACTTACCTTAGTGTGTGTATGATATGATTAAAATAATAGCATTATTAACATCGATAGTGGCTGCTGGATCTCTCTTGATGGCAGAGGAGAAAAAGCCGAATATTATCTTCATTCTCACTGATGATCAGGGTTATGGAGACTTAAGCATCCACGGTCATCCTTTCCTGAATACCCCCCATATGGACAAGCTGGCTATGAAATCCGTGAGATTTGATAACTTTTATGTGAGTCCATCATGCTCTCCTACTCGTGCAGCTCTTATGTCAGGTATGCATGAGTTTAAGTGTGGAGTAACGCACACTATTCCGCCTCGTCAGACTCTTAACAAATCCGTGAAAATCCTTCCTCAGATGCTCAAGCAGGCTGGTTATTTCTCAGGATTCATTGGAAAATGGCATTTAAACTTCCGTGGTGATTACGCTCCTTTCAAGCGTGGATTCGATTGGTATGCGAGAAGCCCGCGGGGACCTCTAGACCATTTTGACGTAGTAATGGAAGTGAATGGAAAGCGTAAACAGACGACTGGCTTTAGGGAAGACGTTTACTTTGATGAAGCGATCCAGTTTACTAAGGAGGCAGGAGACCAGCCTTTCTTCCTGTATCTTTGTACCTACTCTCCACACACACCGCTTGACGCACCTAAAGAGCTCTTTGAGAGACATAAAGGGAAGATGAGTGATAAACAAGCGCTCTATATGGCGATGATCGAGAACATTGATGATAATGTAGGAAGGCTCATGGCATATCTTAAAGATTCTGGACTCGATAAAGACACCATGGTCATTCTGATGAATGATAACGGAGTCACCACAGGATTAGACGTTTATAATGGTGGGATGCGTGGAAGTAAGTGTACTATTTGGGAAGGTGGATCTAAGGCTTTTGCATTTTGGCACTGGCCTGAAAAATTTAAGCAACACAGTGTGTCTAGTCTTACCTCAGGTCTTGATGTTTTCCCTACTCTCTGTGATTATGCTGGAGTAGAAATTCCAGCTGATATCAAATCAAAAATCGATGGATTTAGCTTGAGGCCTCTCTTGGAAAATGCGCAAAAACCTAGCTGGGAGCACGAAGATCGTTACGTCTATCACCACGTTGCACGTTGGCCCAGCGGTATGGCGAAAGATCATAAATACGCAATGGCTGGTGTCCGCCAGGGTAACTACCTTCTGCTACGAAGTCAGGACTGCGGAAAAGAAGAATGTAAAAAACATGCCACGCAATGCACCGCTATGAGAGAAGTCGCTGAAGGAGGAACATCTGGGGTTTATTGTAATGGTAACGCGCAATACCACTGGGGCGTTAGTGCTCCAGATCGGTGGTCACTTTATAATGTTAAGGAAGATAAAGCATGCCTCTATGAAATTTCTAAAGAGAATGTTGATCTTGTCTCAAAAATGGGCGCAGCCTATGATAAGTGGTGGGACACGACCTACCCTACAATGATTGAAATGGGTGGAGATGCAGCAGCTGATGCTGACGCAGAAAAGTTTAAATGGTAATTCATTAGCTCCCTTTTTATTAAGACCTTTAAAAGCCCGCTAGTGCGGGCTTTTTTATCATTTGATTTTTAATCATCAATGCGGATGGTATTACTAGGAATTTGATTTCGAGGGGTTTTAGAATTACTTATTTTTGAGAATGAATTCGATCGTTTTTTTGACGATTTCATTGCGATCTGGTTCGATGGGAGCATCTACTTCTCTCCAGTTATGACCAGCATTCTTGATAATCATAATTTCTACGGGTGCTGGTGTTATTTTTAATGC
>JALZVD010000353.1 GCA_023300205.1 Akkermansiaceae bacterium
GACGACTAGAAGTCGTCTATTGTAGTTTCTCATTCTAAAAAAGCAGTACTATGCAACGGTTTTTATATACGAACAATTTCTGCATTACAACATATCTTACAGGTTTCTTTTCTTGACAACAAAGATACTCAATGGAATTTGTCGTACTGAAGTACGAGGTTTTAAACCTAAAAAATGAGACCAATAAATATAAACAGCTGTATATAAGAATGATTGTTAAAAGTAAAAAAGAAAATTATTACTGATGAAGAACACCTATTTTGATTTAATAGAACAAAGCTATTACTTCCCACAAGAAGGCTTTGATCTAAAAAGCGATTACCTAACTTTTCACGGTATTTCGCTAAAGCATTTAATAGACAAATACGGCACTCCTTTTAAGCTGGTCTATCTTCCTCGAATCGGAGAACAAATCCGAAAGGCAAGAAATCTTTTCAACAGAGCGATTAAAAAAAATAACTACGCTGGCCAATACCAATATTGTTATTGCACAAAATGTTGCCATTTTTCCCATGTCATTAAGTCCGCTCTTGATGAAAAAGTACATTTAGAAACTTCCTCTTCTTTTGATATTGATTTGATCTTCAAATTACTTGAGGAAGGTAAGCTCACTAAAAAAACAATACTCGTACATAATGGGTATAAAACTGAAAATTATTTAAAAAAAATCATTGCTTTAAATATTGCCGGTTTTAAAAATTCCATACTCGTTTTAGATTCTAAGTCGGAACTAAAAAAAGTTAAAGCAATTGCTGCTGGCTACGAAGGCAAATTAAAGATAGGTATCAGAATAGCCATCGATGAAGAACCCCAATCTGCCTATTACACGTCAAGGTTAGGGATACGACCTGCAGAGATTTTAGATTTCTATAAAGCCGAAATTGCTGGCGATGAGAATTTAAGTCTGAAGATGGTTCATTTTTTTATTGACTCTGGAATTAAGGACACCGTTTATTATTGGGGTGAATTTCAAAAAGCCATGAAACTGTTTGTTGAACTTAAGCAAGCTTGTCCAGCTATAAAATCACTCAACTTAGGTGGTGGATTTCCGATTAGAAATAATTTAGGTTTCGAATACGATTACGAATATATCATCAATGAAATTGTAAGTAATATTAAAACTATCTGTACAGATGCGCAAATAGAAGAGCCTGATATTTTTACAGAATTTGGGAAGTATACTGTTGGAGAAAGTGGAGCCATCATCTTCCAAGTCCTGGAGCAGAAGAAACAAAACGACCGAGAAGTTTGGTATATGGTTGACAATAGTTTGATGAATACCATTCCAGATGCATGGTCCATTTTGGAAAAATTCATTATGCTCCCCATCAACAAATGGGATAAGGAATACACCAAAGTCAATATCGGTGGGATTAGCTGTGATCATTCTGATTATTACAATTCTGAAGATTTTAATCAACAATTGTTTTTACCGATTATCGATGATGAAGATCCAGAACCTTTGTATGTAGGATTTTTTCATACAGGTGCCTATCAAGATTCAATAAGTGGTTATGGTGGAATAAAACATTGCTTAATTCCAGCACCCAAGTTGATTGTTATAGATAAAGATGATAAAGGCAATATTATCGATTATGTTTATCGAGATGAACAGACTGTCGAGGAGATGCTCAGTATTCTTGGATATAAAGTAAATACATAAACCATGAAAAAAGGAAAAGTATCTGAGTTTATCTTACATCATTACAAACACTTTAATGCCGCTTCATTGGTAGATGCTGCTGTAGCATATGAAAATCAAATCAACAGTGGCAATAAAATGATGGTAACGCTAGCAGGTGCTATGAGTACAGCCGAACTTGGTATGTCATTAGCAGAAATGATCAGACAAGACAAAGTACATATCATTAGTTGCACTGGAGCCAATTTAGAAGAAGATGTTTTTAATCTTGTAGCTCATAATCATTACAAGAGAATCCCCAATTATCGAGACTTGTCTCCTCAAGATGAGAAAGATTTGCTGGACCAACATTTCAACAGGGTGACCGATACTTGCATTCCAGAAACGGAAGCAATGAGAGCAATTGAGCAGCATTTATACAAGGCATGGAAATCTGCGGACAATAATGGAGAGCGTTTTTTTCCACATCAGTTTTTTTATAAAATTCTATTAAGTGGCGCATTAAATGACAATTATCAAATAGATCCAAAAGATAGTTGGCTACTCGCTGCAGCTAAAAAAAATATTCCCATCATTGTTCCAGGTTGGGAAGATTCGACTTGTGGAAATTTCTTTGCTTCTTATTGTATTCAAAATGATTTGCAGGCAACGACTATGAAGTCTGGCATTGAATATATGATGATGTTATCAAAATGGTATCAAGAAAACACAACAAATTGTGGCGTTGGATTTTTTCAAATCGGAGGCGGTATCGCTGGTGATTTTCCCATTTGCGTAGTTCCAATGTTACATCAGGATTTAGAAATGGAAAACATTCCTATGTGGTCATACTTCTGTCAAATAAGTGATAGTACTACCAGCTATGGATCTTACTCTGGTGCAGTACCTAATGAGAAAATCACCTGGGGAAAACTCTTACCTGAAACTCCAAAATTCACAATTGAATCAGATGCTACAATTGTAGCACCTTTAATATTTGCTTACATTTTAAATTGGTAAAACATGGCTTTTAGCAAACAAGATTTAGAATTATTTAAAGAAAAGTTGTTGAAAATAAAAAGTAAAGAAAGTACACAATTGGATGAAATTGTAAGTCAATTAGAACAGCTCAGTGAGAATGGACAAGATGAAAAAGGTCAAAATACAACTTCTTATTCCGTCCAAGTGGAAAATCTTTTAAACGCCAAGTCAAGACTTTTAAAGCATCTTAATCAGGTGAACAATGCTTTGTTAAGAATAGAAAATAATCATTATGGTTTTTGTGTACAAACTGGAGTGTTAATTGATAAAAATCGATTACTTGCAGTTCCTACAACAACGCTCAGTATCGAGGGCAAAAAAATGAGAGAAGTGAACAAGTAAGTGACAAATTAAATTGATAACAATGAGCAAAACAAAAGTTGTCCAAGATAATAAACATGGTTTGAAGAAGACCAAAAGGAAAGTTCTTATTCTAACTGACCATACTAATCATTCTTCTGAAAATTCATTATATGACTTATCAGTAAAGATGCTAGCACATTTCAAAACAGAAAGTGTAGATGTTGTTAGTAGAGAAAATAAAAAAAATGCTGAATTCTTTTCAGGAAATGTTAATTCAAAATTATGGGCAACAAGTATTGATCGTAATTTCACATACAGCAGTGAAGATCATCCTTTACAAAAAGATTTTCAACAAGTGGAGCTAACAACGTATGACCTAGTTTGGTTGAGACTACCTCCACCGTTAAGTAGTGATTTTCTAAACTACATCCATGATGTTTTTTCAGATGCGGTAGTCATTAACAATCCTAAGTTTATACACCAAACAGGAAGTAAGAAATTTTTGATTAATTTCCCAACAATTTGTCCTCCTACAAAAATCTGCACTTCAATCAGTGAGATTAATGAATTTAGAAAGCAATTCCCAATTGTCTTGAAACCATTTAATGAATATGGAGGAAAAGGAATTGTAAAGATTGAAAATGAAGTGGTAAGTTCAGGTACAGATACATGGTCATTTGATGAATTTGCGGACAACTACAAAGAGAACCCGATAGACTATTTAGGAGTAAAATATCTCAAAAATGTAAGTCAAGGAGATAAAAGAATCATTGTCGTTAATGGTCAAATACTTGGTGCTTCTTTACGTCTGCCTGCAACAGATTCTTGGCTTTGTAATGTGTCAATGGGTGGGAGCTCGAATCGAGCAGAAGTCGAA
>JALZVD010000354.1 GCA_023300205.1 Akkermansiaceae bacterium
CCCTCTTCTCCTAAGAGAACCCCTGTAGACAAATTAGAATTCACAAAATCCCAGCCATGAAGATGCACATTATTTTCAAAACCTATCTTATTGAAGTAACGGCCACCTCTAATTTCAAAACCTAAAGGTAAGTTTTTCAATTGAATAAATGCTTCTTCAAGCTCCGTTTCGACGCCTTCACTACCTTCAAGCGTGAACGCAGTGCCTGTGATGAATCCATGAATATATTCATTCACACTCACTCCTAACTCCACCTCCACAGCCTGAAGAGTGAAATCATCATTAGGGTCGTGTTCGTGCACAGCAACTGCGCCTATATCTCTATCAGTAAGCCCACCCGTGGCAAACCCATGAATATTAATAGAGAAATCTGGTTCAGCATAAACAGAGAGACTAAGACCCTGTAGAGCCACCATCACACCGATTGTTTTTGTGGTTAACTTCATGACGAAAATAACGCAACTTAATTGCATTAAGTCAAATCCAAAAATAAAAAAAGTTGCCCTAGTTCTCATTTAACATAGAAACTCTCTTAGAATGAAAGAGAAACAAGCCATAAAAAAAATAACCCTAGTCACAATCCTCTACGCTAGCCTCAGCATCCTATCCTTCGCCACCACACAACCCAACATTATCTACATCAACACAGATGACTGGGGAATAGGCAAAGTCCCATTCATGAAAATGGATCCAGCTAGCCAGCGCATCATCAAAACCCCTCACCTAGATAAGCTAAAATCAGACGGAATGCTATTCACAGACGCCTATGCTGGAAATGCAGTCTGCGGCCCATCCAGGTGCTCACTCATCTCAGGCAAGCACCCAGGAAATGCAGCATGGCGCGCTAACCTAAAAAAACTCCCTAACAATATGTGGCCACCAAAATACCCCCTCCTGGGCACAGTCGCCCAACAAGCCGGATACAAAACAGCAGCATTCGGAAAAGTCTCTCACGGAGGATCAAACACCCCAGAAGAAATTACCAACACAGGATGGGACTACTGGCTAGGCTTCCTCGGCCACGTGGATTGCAGAGACTTCTACTCCTCCTACATCTGGGAAAACGGCAACAAAATCCAACTCCCTAAAAACAACCCTCAAACCCTCAAAGGAACCACCCTAAGATCAACACCTATCGGCACCGGTGTCGTAGGAGAAGGAAAAGCAACATTCATAGAAGACCTCTACGCAGATAAAATCATCGAGTTCATTGAGCTAAATAAAGCACACCCATTCTTCATATACTTCGCCAGCACAGTCCCACACGGAGGACCTCCAGGAGGAATGAGAGTCCCATCTCTAGAAGGCTATGATCAGATAAAAAAACTCACACTCCACGAACAAGTCTACTGCGCACTACTCACCAGACACGACCGAAACGTAGGCCGTATCAGAAAAGCAGTCAAAGACCTCGGTCTAGAAAAAAACACCATCATCATCTGGACCTCAGATAATGGAGACGAAGACAGCTACTACAAAAGAACCAAAACCTTTGACGGCAACGGACCATTCAAAATGATGAAACGCTCCCTCTACGAAGGCGGCATCCGCGTCCCTCTCATCGCCTACTGGCCAGGAACCATCAAGCCAGGAACCAGCTCCAACCTCCAAACCACCCAATGGGATCTCATGCCTACACTCGCTAACGCAGGAAGCAAAACCATCACCAAAGACATGGACGGAATCTCCATCATGCCTACACTACGCGGAGAACCAGAAAAACAAACCCAGCGCAACTACCTCTACTTCGAATTCTACGAAAGAGGTAAACAACAATCTGTCCGTATCGGTGACTGGAAAGGCTATAGAATCGGTGGCTGGGACGGAGACATCGAACTCTACAACCTAAAAAATGATATCGGAGAAGCAAACAACATCGCCGCGAAAAATCCAGAAATTGTGAAAACAATCGCAGACATCATGAAAAAAGAACACAGCCCACACCCTGTCTGGAACCTAGATACTAACCCCAAACAAACCCTAAAGAAATAAAAGATCGGTTAATCACGCACCAAAAAAACGCCACTCCGTAACCTACGAAGTGGCGTTTCTGTTAGAATCATTTTATAGCAGCAACCTAGACAATCACATCTGACACAGGCAGCGCTGACACCTCTGCCTTAACTGACTCAGCAAGCGGAGTAGAAAGATACCTCTCAGTAGAAGAGCAACCAATAGTAACGATCGTCTTACCTGCATACTCTGGACGCTTACCCAGCTCAATAGCCGCCCAAACGTTAGCCCCAGTCGAGATCCCCGCTGGCAGACCCTCTTCTTGTGCAAGAAGCCCCGCAGTCGTGAACGCATCTTCATCAGTTACTTTGATCGTGTCATCAATGATATCCACATTACAGTTACCAGGAATGAAGCCAGCACCGATTCCCTGAATCTTATGCGGCCCAGGACTCCCTCCGCCGATCACAGGACTATTCATCGGCTCAACAGCATACGTCTTCATATCACATCGCTGCTTCAGAACCTCAGAAACACCAGTAATAGTACCTCCTGTTCCCACTCCAGCTACAAAAGCATCAATATTACCCCCTGTAGCCTCCCAGATTTCCTCAGCCGTAGTCTGTCTATGCACCTCAGGATTAGCAGGATTATCAAACTGCTGCGGACCAAACCCTCCATCACCAAATTCCTCAAGCATCTGCTTCGCCTTAGCGATTGCTCCACCCATCCCCTTAGGACCAGGCGTCAATACAAGCTCAGCACCTAACATTCTAAGAAGAACTCTACGCTCAATAGACATCGTCTCAGGCATCGTAAGAATACAACGGTATCCCTTAGCGCGTGCTACAAACGCTAGCGCAATCCCTGTATTTCCAGAAGTAGGCTCTATGATGCAACCACCCGGCTTCAACTTGCCACTCTTCTCCGCATCTTCGATCATTGCCTTACCGATTCGGTCTTTGACACTAAACAATGGATTAAAAAATTCCGCTTTGACATAAATATTCGCATTCACGCCTTCCGTTAGTTTATTCAGTTTGATCAATGGAGTATTACCCACTGTATCCACCATGCTGTTTGATATTTTATTCATAATAATTGTATTTCTCGTCTAGTTCACTGTCTCAAATTTTTACCCTATCATATTGCCAGTATCAAGCCAGATAGTGAAAACATCAAGTGTGTCATCCGCCAAGAATCACATGAACAAAAAAACGCGGCCCTAACAATGGAACCGCGCTAATAATAAAAAGAATAATTCCCAGAGATATTAAGCCCTAGCAACCTTTACCTTACCGATACCTCGCACTACAGCACGGGTCTCAACATGGATCTCCTTCAACGCTGACTTAGATAAATCAACCTTACTTGCGATCGCCTCATCGATTCGCTCAAAACACGCAGCAAGTCGCTCAGATAAAGCATCTACAACCTCCATCACATCCACCTTCTCACGCTTCTGATCAATCAAACGCTTCGCCTCTCGCATTTCTGCAAGTAATATCTTAGCATCTGATACACGTCGCAGATTACTAGTAAGACCAAATTTAGAAAGCAACCAGATCATCCACTTCGTAGGATCAAACTGCCATGGCTTCACTCCATTTCTGTAGTCATGCTGAAATGCATGGTGATAATTGTGATACCCCTCACCACAGGTAAACACAGCCATAATTGCAGAATCCCTCGCTGAGTTTCCTGAGTTATAAGGCCGAGTTCCCAATGTGTGGCACAATGAATTAATAAAGAATGTGCAGTGCTGAACCACCACAATACGGAGGAAACCAGCAATCAAAAAACAACCCAGTGCCACAGACCATCCACCTACCAAATAACCAAGAACAGGAGGAATAATCAGACCAACTACAAAGCCTATCAAATGCACCCACTTATCTTGCCACATCACCAACTTATCACGCTGAAGATCCGCAACATTGTCCTGCACTGGCATCGGGTCCAACTTAAACAGTAACCAACCTATATGAGCATAGAAGAAACCACGTGAAATATCATACGGATCCCCATCGTGATCCACATGCTTATGGTGGTGACGGTGGTCAGATGCCCAACTCAGACATGAGTTCTCAAATGCTGCCGCACCAAACACAAGAGTGAAAAACTTAACCGGCCACTTCGCCTTAAAAGACAAGTGAGAGAATAATCTGTGGTAACCCAGCGTGATGCTCATAATAGTCGCCACAACATAGAAAAAGAACATCCCCAATTGGAACTGCCAATGCGGCAACCCATGAGTAGCTAAGTAAATAGGAACAAAGATAAGTGATACAAGTGTCGTGGTAATAAGGAAGATACTCGTCTTCCAGTTAACTCTTTCGAATGGAAAGTCTTTAAACATAATGGTTAGTGAATTTTGGTTTATATAATTAATTTATGGAGGGCTTAGAATACGCCAATGGTGGTGAAACCTGTCAGCGCACCGCTCTCTTACTCCCTAAATAACCAAAACACCATAAAAATCCCTTCATCCCAACTACCATATACACAATAAACTTACAGTAAGCATTTTACAATAGTTAAAATACACCAAAAAACAACATCAACCCCAGATTGATCCTCACCCAGATAAAGCCTCAAATTTCCTCAATTCAACAAAAACAGCAACACTCTAAGCTCACTAGATCCCCTCGCTTGAGATTTGACAAACCAGAAAACTAACCGCTTACTTCTCACCATATCTAACACGCCCATTCATGAACATCATCATTAAATCGCTTACCATACTCGCAGCAGCCGCGCTCTCCACCTCATGTGGCTCATTTCCAGGCTCTAAGCCACCTGTTAAACCCGCCACCCCAGCTCCAGCTCCCACCCCTGTCAAGAAAATCACCAAACCAACCATTTCATCAAATGCAGCCCTAGCCAAAAGAGTACTCAACCACCCCAAAATCACTCTCCTTCGTAAACAAGTAAGTGGCAGAGTCGATGGAGCCAGCTCCTACCACAACATCGCATCCGTTGCTCGAGGATACAGCGCCAAACGTAGCAGCTACGGAAACGCACCAGGCGGCTACACCAAGCTAAGATCACAAATGCTTCAAACCATGCTCTACCTCGCTGACACAAAGGGATACAAATACAGAGTCACCTCTATCGCTGGAGGATCTCACAGTCGCACATCCAGACACTACGCAGGCATCGCCTTTGACGTAGACATGATCAACGGCAGAAAAGTAGGCTACAGTAACCCCTACTACAAAGCACTCATGAGAGCAGGCAGAGCAAAAGGTGCCACTGAAGTCCTCGGGCCTGGAGACAGAGCTCACAGCTCTCACGTCCACATCGCCTGGCCTAGATAATCAGATAAATCACAATTTCATTCACTGATCCCATTTCCGCAGCCTGACAACTCTGCTAAAGTGGGATTTTTTGTGCCCACTCACTTAGACAACTTACCCACTCAAGACCGCTATCATTTCTGACGATTTAGTTTTCCATCAGCCTCATCAAAGTATAGATTACCAACAATCATAAAATCATCTACACCCTTTAAAATACCATGTCAGAAAATACCAAACCCACTGAATCATCTCAAGCCACCCGCCGACACTTCATAAAAAAAACCACCATCGCTACAGCAGCAGGCATCACTCTCCCCCTCACCAGCTACGCACAAGAATCAGCCCCCAAGAAAAAACTCAAAGTCGGCGTCATCGGACTCGGCGCTCGCGGATCCGGCGCAGTCAGAGACATCCTCACCGCTGATCCAGACACCATCCTCTGGGCAGTCGCGGACATCTTTCAAAGCCGCATGAAAACCATCCCCAAATTCAAAGCAAAATACACCGACCGCATAGACACAGAAAACGGCAACCGCGAATTCGTCGGCTTTGATGCCTTCCAGAAAGTCATCGACAGCGGAGTAGACATCATCCTACTCACATCCACCCCAGTCTTCAGACCTCAACACTTCGCAGCCTGTGTAGCCGCAGGAAAACACGTCTTCCTAGAAAAACCATTCGCCCTAGATATCCCAGGACTCAAAAGCATCGTCGCATCGGCCAAGCGTGCTCAGACTAACAACCTATCAGTCCTCACCGGACTCGTCTGGCGCTACAGCCCACAACTCTTGGAAATGCACCAGCGTATCAAAGACGGAGAAATAGGAGACATCCTCTCAGTCTCATCATCATACTGCGGCAGTGACAGACCAAATAAAATGCCAGACATTAAGTTCAAGCCAACAACCATGTCAGATATGGAATGGTCACTCAGATATTGGCAGAGCTATGTCGAACTAGGCGGCGACGGCCCACTAGAATTCATGATCCACGGCATCGACCGCATGTCATGGGCCATGGGTGATAAAATGCCCATCAAATGTATCGCAAACGGCGCTAACTCCGTCCCAACCATCGGCGCTAATACCTGGGACAGCTTCAACCTCCGCTTCGAATACAACGATGGCAGAACCGCAGACTTCTTCGGCCGCCAGATCCCTGGAACCTTCGCATCCAGCGGAGACATCATCACAGGAACCAAAGGTAGAGCAATCGCCAGCGGAAAAAACGCATCCATCATCGTAGACGGTAAAACAACCTGGCAAAGCTCCAGCGAACTAGGCTATATCGACGAGCACAAAACCTTCACTGAACACATCCGCAACGGAAAAACATACAACGATGTCATCGGTAAATTTGAACACACCCACGCCATGTGCATCATGGGACGCGATGCAGGATACACCGGCCAGCTCATCACCGATAAACAACTCATGGCATCTACCAATCAATTCATCGACACCACAGACTTAAATTTCGAAACCCCATTCACCGCACGCCCATCGGCCCAACCCGGCGTTACAAAGTTCGTCTAACAACCATGCTCAGACTACCATCCTGCATCGTATCCACTGCACTCCTTACCCTCCTTTCACTCCAGAACCCCACCTCTGCACAAGACGCCCCAGACATTAAACCTGCCCTCAACAACAAAAACCTAGATGAAGAACAACTCCGCCTCGTTAAAGTCATCCACAAGCGCATCACAGACTACCAACAAATAAAAAACAAAACCAACGACAACCAACCTCAACCATTCGCCTCCTACAAAGAGACCACAAAAACAGGCGCTCAATTTGAAATGCTCCCAGTCAAAGCTGCCTCCTTCACATGGCAGGGCAAAGAAAAAGACGACACCCTCCAAGTCTCTCTCTCTCCATTCTGGATGGGAAAAACAGAAGTCACATGGGAAGAATATGAACCCTTCATGCTCTCCAAACTCCCACGCCAAAAAGACGGCCAAATCCTAGACTTCATGCGCGACAGTATCGAAAACGACATCGACTTCATCGCTCGCCCCACTCC
>JALZVD010000355.1 GCA_023300205.1 Akkermansiaceae bacterium
AAGTGAGATGTTTTTTATTCATCTAGAATCGACTCTATCAGCCAGATCTAACGTGACCACCCGTTTCAAGAATCATTCACATTGCAGTAATCAAGCAACCCTCCAGCTCTAAAGGTGCGGAGGCTGGGGATGGGCAAACCATCTTTAAAACGGGCCCACTCCCGTGAGTTGTAAAACAACGCGATTCTCCTCATCCGATTTCACAAGATTCACCTCAAGGACCGCGCTCCAATCGTTCAGCCCTTCCTCATCGATCATCGTTTGCTCCAGACGGTCCGCTGCACTCCCTTCTCGAAAATTAAAGCCTCTTAAAAAAGATGCTCCTCCATCAATATATCATATTTCCTTGACCAACCTTTTCTACTCTACAAGCTCTCATGATGAATTTGCGTAGGCTGGCTCGATCGTTCCTTAAAACCTCCTTCGCTTGCCTCGCAGCCTCATCCGTTTGTGCTAATGAATGGCACAAAGCAGACACGCCCCAAGACTTCGATTTTTCCCATTTGCATTTTAACTTCGGTCAATTTCATACGCTTTCCGAGGGTCAAGTTTTCAGCAAAGGAAGCAAACTTGAACCATGGCGGCGGAGAAGACTCACAGGGACTGGGGGAGCTACTTCACTGCAATTTACGAACTCCAAACTCTTTGCCCTAGGCGAACAGGGACATCTTTCTGTCTCTGAAGACGGAGACTCCTGGCGCATGCTTCAAGTGCCGGTTGATGAGGACACCGCTTTCTACAACCTTGCATGGGGAGACGGAAATTACGTTCTGACTGGAAATAATGGAATCGCCCTTCGATCCCCAGATTTGGTTCAGTGGGACCAGGTCGAAACTCCAATTGCAGGCGCAATAACATCCGTCTCTTACTTCAACTCCGAATTTTATATCTGGGGGACTGAGCCTCCCTTCTTTCGAAGAGGTTTCCGTTCAAGTGATCTTCTGACGTGGACACCTTCCCTTGATAATCTCGGTAATTCCGGAGTCGTTGAAAACGAAATTTTCGCTTGGGATACATTCAACCTTTCCAGCTCGTCAGATGGCATCTCTTGGGTGGAATCAGAAATCCCAAGAATCCAAGGAAACACCGGTTTCGCCCAATATCCCCCGGTAGCAACCCCCTTCGGCCTCTTTTTCCCGGGCAATGAAGCCATCTATGTTCAAAACACCCCGACAAAATGGGATTACGCACTCACCGGGACGCTTCCTATCTCAGGGCTAGCCTGGACAGGCTCCGAACTGGTTGCCATGCACTCCAATGGAAAATTCTCAACGACAACAGATGGACTTACATGGGCGGTATCAGGAACAACCAGCGCCGAAGCAACAGACATCGCCTCAAACGGAACACGCGTTGTTGTCGTTCACCAAAATGGAGGCATAACCTCATCCACTGATGGGCTCACCTGGACCACCCCAATCTCTGGAACCGAATACGACCTGACCCAAGTAAAATGGGCTGGATCCTTCTGGATAATCATCGGAGATAACGGAACACTTTTAACATCTTCAGATGGAACGAGCTGGACCAACAATTCTCCGATCAAGAGCGATGAGTTCCACTACACAGCCTGTTTCTACAATGGCACTCAAGCCGTGGTTTACGCAAGCAATGGGGCCGTTCTGACATCAGACAACGGAACTGATTGGACAATTGTTCAGCCTGGAGTTCTTGATCAAATTGAGTGGATCGGAGGTCGCTTCATCGGGTTTTCAGGAAGGACAGCGTTCACAACGGAAGATGGCCTCTCGTGGCAGGCCGACAAGGTGATCCAAGGGGGCTTCAATTCCCCAGTGAGAGAGCTCCACTTCACCGGAAGCCGCTACTTTACCAGCGCCGGACCACACACCTCAGAAGATGGGCTTACCTGGACCCTCGTGACCGGGACCACCCATGGAGGAGATGGCCTTGCTGGTGATTCTAGCGAACTTATTCTCGTCTCATTTTCGAATTCTAAAGTCTCCTATTCCAGCGACCACGGGGAAACATGGGCGGAGTCAAACTTGAATCCCGCCTCCTATAACTTTAACTCACGAGCTTCCACCGTCGTCTGGAATGGCTCCTCTTTCCTGGTTGCTGGAGGTCCCAACCACTTCACCTCCGACGATGGTTCAACATGGACCCGGCACGACGACAGCCCAATCGAAGATGGCGGTGTCATTGCTGATGGCAGCCGTTTTTTAGGATGGAAAGGACAGGTGATTTTCGAATCGGCGGACGGCACCACATGGTCTACACTCAGCAGCGTCCCAGGAAGTTTCTCGAGTGGAACAACGATTGGTGAAATCGAAAAAATCGGTGCACGCTATTTTGCCACAGCGATAGAACGCTTTACCAACACATCCCACCTCTACGCCTCGCAAGATGGAATTACTTGGACTGATATCACCGGAGCGAATCCCGGAGATCCCTTCCCTAACTTAGACACCTTGGTTGGCAACGATCAGCTTCTTCTCGGAATGTCAGGTCATGATGGCGTTTACCAATTGGCTGACGGAGATAATACTCTTTCGAAAGCGAATCTCGCTTCAAGTTTCCCGGACCAGATTCAATTTTCAGTAAGTCCAAACGGCGGACTTTTCTTCATGCGGGGACCAAATACCGTATACTGGTCTGACAACGCCCTCACGTGGAACAGCTTGAGCGGCTTCAGTGACGTTCCGAAGCCCGGAAAAAATACAATCTATGACGGCAACCAGTATCTCTCGGTTGGAGGCTTTCAAAGCATTCTCACCTCGCAAGATGGAATCACCTGGACCTCGACCCCCATCAGCGGAGTAAGTGAAGCGCTCAACCTAAACCTAATCCACCACGATGGTATAAATTATTACTCTTATGCGGGAACCGGAGCTACCGCTAAAATCTACCGGAGTTCAAACGGCCTTACCTGGGCAGAGTCGGCCTCTTTTTCACCCCGCGACATAGAGCCAGCCGGATTTGCCACCCTTGGGACCCAAGTCGTTCTCGCTGGCCGTGGTCATACCTCCTCCTTTGATAGCGGCATGGGCTGGACTGCAGCTCCCGCGCAGACTCACCGAGCCAACAGCTTGGTCTCACTTGCCTCATCTGGAACCCGGATTGTCTCGGTCGGCGATTTCGGCATGATCCTGTGGTCAGACGACGGCCAAGTCTGGCAGTCTGTCGAACATGACTTCACCTCACTAAGCTTCACTAGCATCGTCTGGGCCGATGATCGCTTCATTGCGTTCGCTGCGGACCAAGCCATCAGTTCACTGGATGGACAAAACTGGGACTTCCTCGGAAACCTCCCTTTCGACGTCCACAAATCATCATGGTCAGGTGAGGTCCTGCTGGCTGCAAGTGAGGGTGACGCCAGTAACTCGCTCAACAGCGTGCAATCAAGCACCTCGACTGACAAAGGTCTAACCTGGAACCTTCCCATCACCCACTCAAACACGGTCTTCTCCAGCCTAACCACCGCGGCATGGAATAACGGGATCTTTCTCCTCGGCGGCTCCCCAAGTTTCCTAATGAGATCCTCCGATGGTGAAAACTGGACGGAGACTCCTTCTTCTGCACTCGGAGAAATGACGGAAGTCGTGGACATCGAAGCCAGCCCAGCAGGCTTCATCATCTTAGGAAGGGATGGCCGAAGTCACTATATCGGAACCTCGATCGATGGCCAAGTCTGGACAAACCAGTATCAACGAAGCTCAGATGACCCTCTGAAATCGGTTGCCGCTTCACTTGATAGAGGTTTCGGAGTCGGACAAAGTATTCAGTTCGAAAGGCTCGAAGATGAAACATGGATCCGGAGCGATTTCCCCACCGAATTCCAACTTCCCAGCCCATCTTTCAATGAAATTTTATGGACTGGGAATCAATTCATCGCGGTAGGAGAAAGGCACGAGATTTATACTTTCCCCTCAGAAAATCTTAGTTCAAGCCAATACCTTGATTGGGCACAGGCAAGCAACTTGCCTGAATCCGACAACGCTCCGGATCAGGACCCTGATCGAGATTCCGTCACCAACCTCATGGAAATGGCACTCGGAACGAACCCCCTCCTCTTTGATTCCGCGACTCCAGACCTCCAGATTTTTGAAAATGCGGGGAAAACGGATTTCTCCTTCACCCGCTCCGCCGGCGGAACCGCGAACATCGCTTACTCCGTGGAGTTTTCTAGCGATATGACAAACTGGAACACGAGCAATGATTTCCCACGAAGTTTCAGTGCAAGCCCCGCAGGAGCAGGTTTGGAAAAATTCACAATTTCAATAACCGAGCCAGATTCAAGGTTGCCCAGCGCGCGGTATATGAGGCTACGTGTCACTTTGACTCGTTAGCATCACTACCTAAAACGGGCCCACTCCTGTGAGTTT
>JALZVD010000356.1 GCA_023300205.1 Akkermansiaceae bacterium
CGAAGTAAAAAAAATGCTGTAAAGTGTCGGTTTCGCTTGACCTAACCTCAGATTTAGTTAGTTTGCGCCTCCCTATTTCAACCAATATTAATCATGCCACGCGACATCATCATACTAGAATGCACAGAAGCAAGAGGTGAAGGAAAATCTCCTTCTCGCTACACGACAACCCGTAACAAGAAGAGTCTTAACACACCTGGACGTCTTGAGAAGAAGAAGTATAATCCTGCTCTAAGACGCCGCACGGTACACCGTGAGCTTCGCTAATCAATTTTACTACAAACTATAAACTTTATGTCTGAACCAAAGACCATCGAACGCCGTATTGCTTTCCGTAAAGCAAACCGCTGCATGACCAAGAAACGTCTTGATCTACCTGCAGAGCTTATCGAATACAAGAACACTGATATTCTAAGTAAATTCACTACCGAGACTGGTAAGATCCTTCCACGTCGTGTGACTGGTGTATCTGCTAAGTTGCACCGTAAGATCACTCGCGAGATTAAGCGAGCTCGTTCTTGCAACCTTCTACCATAAGTTACTAGGGTAGGGAATGGTGAGTTGATCTCGCTAAAAATCTAAGCATGATTTTCTAAATCAAACGAGCTTGTCTATTAAACTTAGGCAAGCTCATTTCGTTTTTAGTTTTTGACGTGATCATCGAATTTACACTTACTATTTCCTACTAGCCATTTCTCAAACTTAACCAACTATTTCTAGAACATGCCAGCTGAGATGAATCAGAACCAAAAATTACAGGAGCTCAAAGATACGCAAAATGAGCGGGATGATCGTAATATAGCAATTGACCGTGTGGGGGTGAAGGCTTTGAGGTTTCCGGTGGAGGTAAGGGAGAAGGAGGGTGGTTCACAGAGGACGGTGGCGACTACATCGCTGGCGGTGCATTTACCAGAGCATTTTAAGGGGACTCACATGAGCCGCTTTGTGGAGGTGCTGAATTCACATGGGAATTGTCTGGATGTACGCGAGATGAAGAAGGTTCCTGAGGAGCTTTTGGGTAGGTTGGATGCTTCACGTGCGCATGTGGAGTTTCAGTTTCCATTTTTCCGGACTAAGCTAGCGCCTGTGACTGGGAAAGGTGGGGTTCTGGATTATGAGGTGAAATTTGAGGTGGATGCTAGTAGTGATGGGACTACGGATTTTGTCTGTACAGTGATGGTTCCTGTGGCGACTTTGTGTCCGTGTTCTAAGGCGATCAGTGAGTATGGTGCGCATAATCAGCGTGGTTTGGTGACGTTTGCGGTGCGTGCGAAGCAGCCGATCTGGGTGGAGGATCTTATTGATCTGGTGGAGTCATCTGCGAGTTGTGAGCTATATAGTCTACTGAAGCGTCCGGATGAGAAGTATGTGACGGAGCGAGCGTATGATAATCCGGTGTTTGTGGAAGATTTAGTGCGTAATGTGGCTTCTAAGGCGAATGCTCAGGATAATATTACTTGGTATCGTGTGGAGGCGGAGAACTTTGAGTCGATTCACAATCATAATGCGTATGCGATGATTGAGCATTCTGCTGAGTAGCTGTTGTTTTAATCGTTGGTTTACTCTTGATCGAGCCCACTTGTGGGTGCAACGTGTGTGTATGCCGATAAACAATGCTCGTGAAATGTATGTTGTAAAGCCTGGGAGTGAGGTGAATCTCAGCGACCTAGCGACTGATGATAAATCTCTCTTTGATGGGGGGAAGAAAGATCACTATGATGTGCTTGAGAATCTGAATGAAGAGTTAAAGGGGATGCAAAATCTTCTTTATGCTGAGGGTAAGAAGAAGTTATTGGTGGTGATCCAGGCGATGGATACGGGTGGTAAGGATGGGTGTGTGAAGTCTGTGTTTAGCCGTGTGGATCCGCAGGGTATTGAGGTTACTTCATTTAAGAGGCCGTCGGCGGAGGAGTTGTCTCATGATTATTTGTGGCGTGTTCATCAGCATGCTCCGGCGAAGGGGATGATTTCAGTTTTTAATCGTAGTCATTACGAGGATATTATTGCGGTGAAGGTGAAGGATATTTTTCCAGAGTCTGTTTGGAGTAAGCGTTATCGTCACATTGTGGAGTTCGAGCGGATGCTTGCTGAGGAGGGGACTAAGATAGTGAAGATCTTTCTCAATATTTCTAAGGATGAGCAGAAGGAGCGACTTCAGGCGAGGCTGGATGATCCGGCTAAGCATTGGAAATTTAACCCTGGTGATCTTGATGATAGAGCTAAGTGGGATGATTTCATGACTGAGTATGAGAATTTGTTAGGGAAGACGAGTACGGATAATGCACCATGGTATATTATTCCAGCGGATAGAAAGTGGTATCGTAATCTTGTGGTGAGTCAGATTATCATTGATGAGCTAAAGTCGCTGGATATGCATTACCCTGAGACTGATTGGGATGTTGCTGATATGAACGTTTTGTAGTGTATGAAGTTTCTTTATAAATATTTACTGGTGCTTGTGGCTGTTGCTGCTTGTGGGTTCTTTGTTCAGAAGATTTGTTATCGTTTTCCTACGGTGCAGGAGATGAAGGATTACCATGAGGGGCATTATTCTACGGAGGTGAGTTCGATTGAGGAGTTCGATGTGGATGGTGGTAAAGAGGGGGTGTTGGTCTTCCGTGCTGAGCATACGAACGGGCAGGGTTTTACAGAGCGCTACAGGGTGGAGACGGGTAAGGCGTGGGTTTTTCCTTGGGAAAGCTACTGGGATAGCCGTAAGCGGATGAAGGACGAGAGGTAGTTTTTTAGCTTCAGGGAACTTTTGCAAACTCCTGATATTGTTGTTTTTGTTGTTAGGCTTGAAAATTTGCATGGGATGCTAGTTAGTTTGAAATGAGCCCCGATGGGCAGAAGTCCTCTTCATTGTAAATTGATCAGATAATATGTCACAAACGAGTGGGTTTGTGGCAAGTTACGTTGTAGTGTGGAGTTTTCCTTGTTATATGAACTTAACTAATTATTTTTTATGATGATCAAGAATCTATTTATCAGGTGTGTGGTGTTGGCGATGGTGTGTGGTTTGTTGCCATATTTTGCGGAGGCGGGAATTGTAGAGGATAGAGCTTCGATGAATGAGCTTTTCAAGGATGGTAACTGGAAAGAGGCATTGGAGATGGCGGAGAAGAATTTCTCAGCGGTGTCTGATGAGGATTCTGCGGAGGACTTGAAGCGTGCTGTGGAGTGTATGAATAAGCTGAGGAGTTTTGAGGGCTATGAAGATATTCTTAGAGTGGTGGATGAGAAGCATGGAGAGAGTGTGGCTGTTTTGTTACAGGCTGCTTATACGTTTGGCTCAGTGCCGAATCGAGGTGCGTGGTTTGATGGTGAATTTGTGCGTGGGGGAAATGCTTATAGGAGAAACGGGACAAGGGGAGAGCATGGAAGTAGTATGGAGCGAGATAGGGTTGTTGCTATGGGGTTCTTAGCGCGCGCATACAATCTGGCTAATGCTGATACGGATGTGGATGAGAGGGTGCGGGTGCTTGAGTATTGGGCGTCGCGGGTGCAGTGGTCTAGGACTGGGGGACAGAGTTGGAGGTTACAAATTCTAACAGATATGGAAAACTTGCCTGAGATTTATCGAGGTTATCATCGTGTTTCTGGGACACGGGGAGCACCGGCGAATGAGGAAGGTGGGCCGCTCTTTTATGAGGTTCCTGAAAGTTATGAAGCAGCGAAGAATGATGGTGAGCGCTGGAGGTGGCTGCTGAATGAACAGTTAAGGATATCTCCGGGGCATGAGTTGAGTGTGAAGCGTTCGCTTGCGGGGTTCTTACATCAGTATTTTGGTGTGCGAAGTCTGCAGAACTTTGGGTGGTATCAGAGGATGGCGATGGATGATGGTGAAGGTGATGAGGGGGGTGTGATGCAGGTGCATACGCTGAAGGATAATGAAACGATTGCTAGGTTGGCGAATAGTGTGAAGAGGTTTGAGCTGCCGGATAGTCAGAATTTCATCAAGATGTATGAAGAGTGCTGGGATGGTGGGGATGCTTATTCTGCAGATAGGTTAGTGGAAATTTATCTGGATCGGAGACAGTATAAGAAGGCAGCGGATTTGTTAGGGATAGTAATGGCGACGAAGGGAGATGACGATAGGGAGAGTAGAAAGAAGAAGCGTGAGCAGATAGTGGATGAGTGGGGGCGGTTTGAACAACAGGGTGGAGCGTTTACTTTAGCGGAGGAGAAGCGAGTTGCTCTGGTTTATAGGAATGCGAAATCGGTTACGCTGACTTTACATGAGATAGATCTTCAGGCGCTCAATGATGAGATGTGGAGCTACCTTAAAAGTAATCCTAGTAAGTTAGATAGAAATAAGGTCAACTGGGGGAATTTGTTGAATACTAGTGTGAATGGTGTGCATAGTGAGTTTATTGGTGATCAGGTGGCTGAGCAGGTTTATGCGTTAGAGCCTAGAGATAAGCATTGGGATACGAGGGCTGAATTGACGTTGCCGGAGATTAAGAAGGCTGGGGCGTATTTACTGAGGGGAGAGATGGGGGAAGGGAAGAAATTTTATACGATGGTGTGGGTCGATGATATGATGCTGGTATCGCGCCAGGTAGATGGAGGGACGCTCTATATCGCTGCTGATGCTGAGACGGGGAAGCCGATTGCAGGGGTTAAGCTTATTGTTAGAGGTTATCTTTCAAAAGTATTGAAGGAGAAAACTCTGCTGAGAAAATATGATACGATTACTAAAAGCTACGAAGCTGTGACGGATGAAAAGGGACAGGTAGTTTTAAAGAATGGAGAAGATAGTCATCGTGATTTCCAGTGGATGGTTGAAGCAAGAAAGGGAGAGATGCGAGCATGGTCCGGGATCAAGAGAATGTGGTCGTGGCATAGAGATCGGGTGAGTAGTTATCAGTCACTTAAGGCATTTTACATGACAAGCCAGCCTGTGTATAAGCCAGGAAGTGAGGTGCAGGGGAAGTTCTGGGTGCGAGAGGTGAAATATGATTTAGGAGATGATTCTACTTATGAGGGAAGGGTATTTTATGTTGAGGTGATAGACCCGAAGGGGGAGAAATTAGTTAAGGCGATGAGGGTGGTTGGGGATGAGTATGGTGGGGTGCCATTTAGTGTGGACGTGCCGGATGATGCGACGCTGGGGGTGTATAGAGTGCGTTTGAGATTTGATGATGAAGATGGGGGGCATGTGAGTCATGGAAGTTTCCGAGTGGAGAAGTATAAGAAGCCTGAGTATGAGGTGAAGGTGGATGCTCCGAGTATTCCTGTGCAGTTGGGTGATACCTTCGAGGCGACGGTGAAGGCGAATTATTATCATGGTGCGCCGGTGACGAATGCAACGGTGAAGGTGAAGGTTCTACGTCATGATCATGACTCAAGGTGGTTTCCTTATGGTAGATGGGATTGGCTGTATGGTAGTGGGTATGGTTGGTTTGATGTGGAGCGTCGGTGGTATCCAGGTTGGGCGCGATGGGGTTGTAAGTGTCCGCGGCCATTCTGGTATGGTCGGAATTATTCTCAGCCTGAGGTAGTTGTTGATGAGGAGATGAAGTTAGGTGAGGATGGGACGGTGAGAGTGAAGGTGGACTCGGCGTTGGCTAAGTTGGTGCATGGTAGTAGTGATCATCGTTATGAGATTAAGGTTGAGGTGGTGGATGCTTCACGGAGGGTTATTTTTGGAAGTGGCTCTGTGCTGGCGACTAGGAAGCCGTTTCAGGTTACGACGTGGTTGGATAGGGGGTATGCTCTGGCGGGTGAGCGGATTCAGGCAAGTGTGGCTGCGAATACGGTTGATGGGCGGAATGTGAAGGGCTGGATGGTAACGAAGCTTTATAAGGTGGGGTCTGATGCGGAGGGTGAGATTAAAGAGACTTTAGTGCGTGAATGGGAGCGAAGAGGATGCACGGGTGAGACGACTGATGTTGATTTTAAGGTGGATACTGCTGGGCAGTATAGGCTAATGAATCTGGTGACTGATGAAAAGGGACGAGAAGTCGAAGGTGCGATTGTGTTTTCTGTTAGAGGAGTGGCTGGTGAGCAGGGGGATGTGAGGTATAATGATCTAGAGCTTATCACTGATAAACGGACTTATGCGCCGGGAGATGTGGTGAAGTTACTGGTGAATACGAAGCGTGAGGGTAGCACTGTGATGTTATTTTTTAGAGGGACTAAAGATAGAAGGATGGTGACTCTGAAGGGGAATAGTGAGGTGGTAGAGATACCAGTGGCTCTTGGTGATATGCCGAATTTCTTTGTGGAGGCGATGACGATCAGTGATGCGCGTGTGCATACGCAAGTGTGTGAGGTGATTGTTCCTCCTGCGAAGCGAGTGCTGAATGTGGCTGTGGTGCCTAATGCAGGGAAGTATAAGCCACAAGAGAAAGGGACAGTGAAGATACAGGTGACTGATGAGCATGGTGACCCTGTGACTGGTGATTGTGTGTTGGCGGTCTATGATAAGTCGCTCGAATATATTTCAGGTGGTAGTAATGTGGCTGATATTAAGTCCTTTTTCTGGAAGTGGCGGAGACAGTATCATCGTGGTTACTGGCAGCAGTCAATGGTGGTAGCAGGTGGGAATGCGGTTAGAAAGGGAGCATCTAGGATGGGGTATCTTGGGGTGTTTGGTCAGCAGTTGAGTTTGGATTTTGAGGGTATGGATCCTTTTGGTGGTGACGGAAGAGGGGAAGGCTTCGGCTATGGTTGGGGGGGGGCTAAAAAGAGTAAAAATCAGTTGGGTGGATCGATGAGGAGTTCGGTGATAGCTCCTTCATCTTCTATGCCATTTGCAATGGATGTGGATGCTGAGGCAGGGGAGCTTGATGAGCGTAAGATGGCAGATGGGGTTGGAATGGATGCTCCTGAGGTATTGGTGCGTAGGGATTTTGCGGATTTGATTAAGTGGTCAGGTTCAGTGAAGCTGGATGATGAGGGGATAGCGGAGGTGCCGGTGGATTATCCTGATAATTTGACCACGTGGAAAATCCAGACGTGGGCGATGGCTCATGGGACGCGTGTGGGGCATGGCTCTGCGGAGGTGATTACGAGTAAGGATTTGATTATTCGATTACAGGCTCCGAGGTTTTTTGTGGAGAAGGATGAAGTTGTTTTGAGTGCGGTTGTGCATCATTATGCTGATGCGGAAGCTGATGCTAAAGTTTCATTGGATCTTGAGGGTGGGACTTTAGAGTTGATGAGGGGTGATGTTTCTCAGTTTGTGAAGCTTGGTGCGAAGAATGGGGAGGAGCGGGTTAACTGGAGAGTGAAGGTTGGTGGTGAGGGTGAGGCTATTGTGCGGATGAAGGTGGAGACAGATAAGGATGCTGATGCGATGGAGATGACGTTTCCTGTATATGTTCATGGGATGCTGAAGCAGATGGCTTGGAGCAGGGAGGTTGAGCCTGGGGAGGAATCCGCGCAGATTGTTATTGAGGTGCCTGAGGAGAGAAGGCCTGAGGATACGCGGTTGGAGGTAAGGTTTTCTCCGACGATCGCTGGAGCGATTGTGGATGCGTTGCCGTATTTGGTAGATTATCCTTATGGTTGTACTGAGCAGACTTTGAATCGCTTTGTTCCGACGGTGATTACGCAGAAGATTCTTAAGGATATGGGGATCGATCTGGAGGAGGTGAGGAATAAGCGCGCTCATTTGAACCCGCAGGAAATGGGTGATGATAAGAAGCGTGCGAAGCAGTGGAAGAGGTGGCAGAAAAATCCGGTGTTTAGTGAGAAGGAAGTAGGGAAGATGGTGAGTGAAGGTGTTCAGAAGTTGATTGATATGCAGGTGTCTGATGGTGGCTGGGGATGGTTCTCTGGCTATGGTGAGAGGTCATATCCGCATACGACGGCTGTTGTGGTGCATGGTTTGAAGTTAGCACAGGAGAATGGGGCTAAGGTTCCTGGGGATAGGGTCAAGATGGGGGTGGAGTGGCTGAAGCGCTTTGAAGTAAGGGAGACTGAGAAGATTAGAATGTGGAAGAAGCGTGAGAAGAATACTAAGCGAGGTCCAAATCAGTTAGATGTTTTTGTTAGGTTGGTGTTGGCTGAGAATGATATTTCTAACCAGGAGATGTTAGATTATCAGTTCCGAGATAA
>JALZVD010000357.1 GCA_023300205.1 Akkermansiaceae bacterium
ATTCTGAAGCGTAAGATGGATGATTGGCAGACTAAGTTGCCTGATGATTTGGTAAGATTTCTTGCGGATAAGATTAAATCAAATATTAGGAGACTGGAGGGGGCGTTAGTGCGTGTTGCAACTTTTGCTTCATTGGGGGGTAAGGATATATCTATCGAGAAAGTGGAGCATTTGTTGAAGGATATTTTACGTGAGGAGGGTTCTCGGAAGGTGACGATAGATAGCATCCAGAAGATGGTTTCTGAGCATTTTGATATTAATATCTCTGATATGACAAGTCGACGAAGGCCTGCTAATATTGCCTTTGCGAGACAAGTTGCGATGTTTTTGAGCCGTAAACTTACTCAGTCATCTTTGATGGAGATTGGCGATGCTTTTGGCGGGAGAGATCACGGGACTGTGATTCATGCGGTGAAGAAAGTGGAGCAGCGGATCATAAAGGAAAATTCTGTTAGAGATACTGTGGATCTACTGGATGCGATGCTTCAGAGATCCTAAGGAAAATAGGGTGTGAATGCTTTATTTTTTGGTGTGATGCGCCTTGCTTATATTGTGGTTATTGTTTTGACTGGCACAACATGTAGTGAAATGACGTTATTTTGCTAAAGAATGCTTGATATAGTTTTGGGGAAAGTTCATTTTGTGTTTAGCAGAAATTATTTTACGAGAGTGTAAAATATTTAATATTACCTATTTAGACTGAAATGAAATTTACCATCTCAAAACAATCCTTTATCGATGCGCTGTCACAGGTGCAGCATGTGGTCACTAACCGCACGACACTCCCTATTTTATCCAATGTATTAATTGAGGCAAGTGGTGGTCAGCTTAAGCTTACTACTACGGATCTTGATGTAGGTGTAGTAGGCTCTGTGGATGCTGATATTTCTAAGGAGGGTTCAACTACGCTTCCAGTGAAGAGGCTTGCTAGTATTGTAAGAGAGTTACCTGCTGAGTTAGTTGAGGTTTCTGTGGATGGTAAGAACCATGCTTCTATTAAGTGTGGTCCATCATTTTTCAAGATTATTGGTTTAGGGGAGGATGAGTTTCCACCGTTACCTACTTTTGATGATGCTAAAGAATTTAAGATTAGTCAGGAAGTGTTATTGGATGCTTTGAAGAAGACATCTTATGCGATTTCTACTGATGAGACACGCTATGTTTTGAACGGTATTTATGCTTCTTTTAAGGAAGGTAAAATGAGTTTAGTGGCAACTGATGGTCGCCGTCTAGCGATGGTTGAGAATGACTTAGAGTTTCCAGCTAGTAATGAGTGTGATGTGATCATCCCTGCTAAGGCTGTGAATGAGCTGCAACGTCTATTGAAGTCAGATGGTGATGTATTGATGAGACTGAACGATAGCCAAGTGTCCTTTGAGATCAATGGTAGTTTACTCGTTTCTAAGTTGATTGAAGGTAATTATCCAAATTACCGCCAGGTGATACCGAGTAACACTACTGAGCGTGTGGAGCTAGGGCGTGAAGCGTTCTTAGAGACTGTTCGCCGTGTGTCTATCTTAGCGACTGATAAATCTAATTCTGTTAAGTTAGCGTTTGGCGCGAATACAGTAGATGTGATGGCTAATACACAAGATGTGGGTGAGGCGACTGAGCAGATTGAGGTGAAGTATGCAGGTAAGGAATTTGCGATTGCATTCAATCCTGAGTTTTTGATGGCTCCACTTAAGAACTTGAGCACTGAGAATATCTACATTGATATGATCGATGAGATGAGCCCAGGTGTGGTGCGTATTGATGGATCTTTCCTCTACGTGATTATGCCAATGCGTGTTACTGGTTAATCTAGAATCTATTTTAAACAAAGGCGTCACTATTCTTTATGAGTAGTGGCGTTTTTTTGTGAGGGGAGATTATCTGGAGGTAGAGTTTAGAGCTGTGCGGTATTTGAAGATTCCTTCGTAAATCGCTGTGGCAATGGTGCTCTGGTAGGTTTCATTGTGAATGAGCTGAGCTTCGGCGGGGTTGCTCATAAAACCGCCTTCGACTAGGATGGCTGGGTTTTTGATACTACTGAGAACGCTGAATCTGGCACGTTTGATTCCTCTATCTGGGACTTTGTATTGTTCTACTCTTTCTTTGATGCGGCCATGAATGGCGGTAGCGAGTGCGATGTTAGCTGAGTCTTGATAGTTGCCACTGCGCTGAGTGAAGTCTGAGCTTTTGATTCCACGGCCGTAGTGAGCTACGCCTACTGGAGAGAGTGTGAATGTCTCTATGCCTCTGGCGCCAGTGCGGCTACTGGCATTGAAGTGAATGGAGATGAAGATGGCGTTTGGGTAGCGATTAGCGATAGCGACGCGTTGGTTCAGTGAGCGTGAGACATGAGAGTCTCTGGTCATTACGACTTTAATGCCTTTAGCTTTAAGTCCAGCTTCTAGTGTGCGTGCTACTTTAAGGTTATAACCAGCTTCTGTGCCTAGCCTGTTGACTGCGCCTGCATCTGATCCTCCGTGTCCTGGGTCGATGATGACGGTGTTGAATGATTTGGCATTGGGGATGAAGTGAGGTTTTAAAATGGGATCAATCATCTTGGCTACATCTGTCTGAGAGACGAGTAGTTTACTGCCGGATGCGGTGACGGCTGTGCTGAGCTCGAACTTGAGGTCATTCATGTAGCAGATTTTGCTGCCTCTAGTGAATGACATTTTCACCTTTGAGTTTCTGAGCTCTAGCTTATTTCCTGATGAGGTCATTCTGTTGAATCCGTAGTTGGATTTGATGCTTCTCAAGGTGATGTAGCTTTTTCCGCTGACTGTGATTGATTCTAGTGCTGCTTGAGTTTCAGATATGGAGAAGATGAATAGAGCAAGAATGCTTAGTAGATAGCGATTGAGATTGAATGCTTTATATAGAAAATGAATCATAGTGGAGACGTGTTACTGCTTGGTATTAGGAGAGTTAAGTTATGGATTAATTTTGATGATAGCAAACTTAAAGTTGAGGTTTGGTAAAGGTCTTATTTGCGACTTTAAGGGTGGTATAAAAAGATAGCGGCTCGAAATGAGCCGCTATGTAATGATTGACTGAGTTTAGTGCTCAATTAGCAGGGGGGCTTATTTCTTAGCTGCTTTGTCTAGTGATTTGATATATGCTAAGAGGTCTGAGAATTCGCTCAGGGTGAGTTCATCACAGAGGTGTAGGCTCATCATGTTGAGACCTGGTTCTGTTTTTACGACTTGTGTGGCGTCAAGTTTGGTAGGGATGCCTGCGATGTTGTTGACGATGATTTCTTTGTCATTTTGTGAGACGATGGTTCCCATGTGTAATCCGCCATCTTTCATGGTGATGCTGACCCAGCTTTTGGCGATGGTTGCGCCTGGCTTGATGATTGCTTCAGCGAGGTCCCCATTTTTCATGTTACCTAGTGTGGTTAGGTCTGGGCCTTTGATGGCATCACCAATTTTGATGCCGTGACAAGCGATGCACCCTACTTTGGTAATAATTTTAGCACCTTTTTTAGGTTTTCCTTTATGGTTATTGACGTAGATGATGACGTCTTCGATAGCCGTTGATTCTATTGTTTTTACTACTTGTTTACCTTTGACTGGGCGTGGGTTAAGAGTTTGTACGTAGGCTCTATTTTTCTTTAGCTTGGTGAGTAGTGCTGCTTTTGAGTCTGCGTCTGCTTGCTTATTTAGGGCGGTGATGAAGCTGGAAATTTTCTGCGTGCCACTCCAGTCTGTGGGGTAGAAGTATGGGCCGTGTGGGTCTGGGCGAGTGGACCACCATGTGGAGCCATCATATTCTATTTCTTTTTGATGAAGTCTGATGAGTGTGTCGGTGATGAGTGGCTTGAGCTTGGTGTCTGAGTTTGCTGCAGCGATGAGTGCGTCTACTACTTTATCAGAGTGCATGAACTTCATGGCGGCTAGTGCACCGCGCTGCATGGTTTCATCTGATGAGTTGAGTGCGGCGATGCAGCTGTCTTCAGAACCTAGTAGTAGGAGTGACTGGGTGGCGATGTGAGGCATGATGATGGCTGCATTCGGTGTGGAATGAGTCTTGAGGATCTTGCCCGCTTGGGATGGATCTGGTGATCTTGATACGATGAATTTAGCAGATCCTTTGGGGTTGGTGAGGATGCCTGTGGCTTTAAAGGTTACGGATTTTGGGGGCATTTTGAATGCGATGACGCTATTGGCGTGAGTGCCGATTCCTTTGGCTCCTTTTGGTAGTGGTTTGCCGAAGGTTGTTTTGTTGATGAGGGTTTTCCCTAGGTCTTGTTTGGCAGATTTCCATTTGTATTTGGTCATGTTTGTGGATTTTCCGAATTTCTGGATAATGACGGGGTTGATCCATGCGACGTGGTCGTTTTTGTTGTCTGCACCGCCTTCTGCGATGAGGTAGAGCTCTTTGTAGGTGCTGATGTCTACTTTGATTTCTACGGTTTGATTTCCTGTTATTTCGATGACTGTGGAATCTAAGTCATTATCGGAAATGGTGATTTTTTTAGTAGAGGGAGCGGCTTTAGCGATGAGCAGTGGTGCAGCGGCTTGGTTTGCTGTTCTACTCAGTGCGACGGCGGCGGCGACTTGGACTCTTGGGTTGGAGTCATTGAGTGCTGCTTTGAGTGTGTTTATGTCAGCGTTTTTGGCTGATTTTATGCGATCTGCCATTGAGCGGATGCAGTGTTCTTTGATGCTGGGGTCAGAGGCGAGTTTGGTGAGTATGGCTTGAGCATCTTTGTTAAGTTGGTGAGATAGCTGAGTTAGGGTGTAGATGGCTGCTACTCTGCTTTCTAGGGTGGCTGTGGTGTCTGCTGCGATTTCCTCAATGTGTGGGAGGTAGGAAGGGTGGTTTCTGTGAAGGATTTCTTGTTGTGTGTAGACTCTTGCTGTGGAGCTAGGGGTTCTCAGTAGAGCGACTAGTTTAGGTGCTTTTAATTTTGTTAGGTCTGGAAATTTTTTATATGTCCAGCCTTTAGGGGTGACGATGGAGATGAAGCCTTTATTAGGATTCCCGCTGTATCCTGCGCCGTCCCAGGCGGAGATGTACATTCTTCCGGATGCATCCACGTCTATGTCTGTGACTTGTGAGCAGGCGATGAAGTCTTCTGGTTTGTTGGTGAATGATGCGCCATTTTTTTCTACACGGTGGATGTAGATGTGTGAGCGTCCCCAGTCAGTCATCATGAATGTCTTGTTGTATTTATCTGGCCAGCTTGGCTCCTCAAAGTAGAGGTTACCACAGCCTGATCCACCGCCGTATTCTCCGAGTGCAGGAAGGATGTCTTCTGGGAAGTTTGTGTATAGGCTAGGGTATCCGTATTGGCCGTTCTGGATGTAGTGGCTGAAGCGAGTCCACCAGCCGATGCCGTCATTGGTGTTTTCTCTGGTGACGATGTTCATGAACGGGTCAATGGATACGTCATAGACGTTACGTGTGCCGTGGATGAAGGTTTCTATTTCTGTGCCGTCTGGTCGGACACGGACGATTCCGCCGCCGTGCATGCTGAGTTTTTTACCATCTGTTCCTGTGGCGTCGATGAATCCGAAGTCCCCGATGCTGATGTAGATCCAGCCGTCGATACCGAGGCGGATGTTGTTGGTTGAGTGGTCAGCGCCACGGCTTTGGAGGAATTTTGGGTTGCCGATGTTGGTAATTAATGGTTTTGCTGGGCCGTCTGCTACACCGTCTTTGTTTGCGTCTATGAAGAGTGAGAGTTGCTGGGTGTGGATCTTGCCATTTTTGAGAGTGCTATGGAGGGCGATGAGCTTGTCTCCGATGGAGAGTAGTCCACGGGGGTTGTCCATTTTTGCGAAGATTGTGCGTTTGTCTGCTTTGCCGTCATTGTTGGTGTCACTTAGTTTCGCGATGTATCCTTTGTTTGCTTGTTTTCCTAGTGATCCTTGCATGTCAACTCCGACAAAGACATCGCCGTATGGTGATGCACAGATGACTGCTGGGCATGGAGTCATTTTGGCATCTGCAAATACTTGTGTTTCTAGCTCGTTCGGGACGGTAGTGTTGCCAGCTAGGGCGATAGATGAGAATGCACTAATACATGAAATAAGAGAAGTTATAGAATTGATCTTCATGGTTATAATACTAGAGGTCATTGCTATTCTATCAAGTAATCATGGTAAAATTCGTAAAAACAGTGTATTTAGCTAGGATTTTCTAGGGTAGAGGAATGATTGTTGTCGACTAAAGTATTTATGGTAAATAGATTTCGTTGTGTTGTAAGATAGATTCAACGAAATTGAAATAATTTATGAAAATAGGAATGAATATGCATTTGTGGTCTAATGAGATCACGACTGAGGATTTTAAGGATATTGAGCAGATCAAAGAGATTGGTTATGATGGGATAGAGATATTTTTAGCGGAGCCTGAAAAAACGGACCTTAAGGGGCTGGGTAAATTTCTTAAAGATAATGAACTTGAGTGTCTGGGTTGTTTGGG
>JALZVD010000358.1 GCA_023300205.1 Akkermansiaceae bacterium
TTCCATGAATTCTGGATGGAAGACGCTGGTTGTACTCACAACAGAATATCCCTGTTGATAAAGATGCTCTGCTAGTGCTAATGGCAAGTTTGAAAGCCTATGGGAGTTAAGTCCAGGAATGATGTAAACAAGAGGTGCTGTATCAGGCTGTAGCCAATAATTAAATCTAAGTTTCTTTCCTGTAGTCGGGATATTGACTTTGATTTCCTTATTGCTGGCTATAAATTCTCTATTTTTAGGGGTGATTGAAACAGCTGCTAAAGTCTGCAGTGTCGCTAGGTCAACCTCTCCTCTCGCTTTCGTAATAGGTTTCTCATATTTACTGATATACGTCCAAGCATACTTAATAATAGAATAAGGGTCAGCTTCTATTTCGAGGAGTTGATAAGCTTCTTCGCTTGTGTTTGCCAGTTGGTTGTATGTGGTAAGGTATGAGGCAGAGCGATATGGTTGCTTAGTGTAGTTTAATGGATTTACTGCTCTATCTGCAATGACTCCAACTGCATTCAGCTCATCACTTGGACCGAATAATGGTAGAACTACAAATTTCTTAGGACGCCAGCCCCATTTACCAAATGTCTGCCCAAAGCTAGCGTTGGATTTAGCAATACCCCACTTAGTTGCTGGATCGAACAAACCACCAATACCTATCGTTGTATTAGAGAGAAAACGTGAAGTCTCATCCTTTGCTCCACTCCAGTTCCCCTGTAGTAAGTTATTTACCAACCTTTTCGGATAGGTAATGTTCTGGCCAAAATTTTTGATAGATCCCCTCACAGGCTTTGGCATAACGGATCTATAAACTCTAGCAGAAGGGTGTATCACTCCTTTCAATAAGCCCTCATTCGCGGCCCATATACCTCGGTTCACACGCTCATAAGGATCATTTAGGGTTTGAGGAATAGGAGTTTTATTTGAATACATCAAAGGCGCTTGAGGTCTCTGCCGGTTTGATGGTAGACAGGCTGTTAATAGACAGCTCGTAAAAATAGCGCTAAATATTAGATTGTAGGGTCTCATTGGCTCGTTGTGGTATATTTATTGGTGGGACTATCTCTAGTTGTCTAAATTAGAATTAATTGGTTCATCTGACACAGCCTCACGCTTCAATAAGAAATCGAGGGCTAGCGTAATTGTTAGAGTGAATGTAAAAGGAAGTAACTTCTCATCTCATTATATTATTTCTAAAATAAGAGCTCCTGGTGGTACTTATATTCCTTCATAGTTTTCGGCATAAAACTCTGGCATGATAAATACCTCAGACATCTAGTATCCAGTATGGAAAAGCTCAGCATTCATAGTTTCTCTCTGGTAAGTAGCAAATCTCAACTAGATTGCAATAGCTTCGTTGGTATTACATCCTAACGTCGCCATCAAAATAGTGTTCTTATATCTACCCTATCCTCCTTTACTTCATCTAATGAATATCCACCACAATATTCACTCCTAACATAGAGGCTAATAATCTTCTTCATATATAGAATTCAGAGGTGAAAGTTAGCCCTTGTTAGAGTTCAAAAAGCAGTATAGATATAGACTGATAAAACCCAATAAATCCAACTTATAATTAGAATAATTGAAAAAATAAGACTATGACAGATCCCCAAGAGAACGCTCTAGATGCCTTCGGCCCCATTCTCATCAAACAAGGATATCAGTGGATTGACATTAATGATATTTCTGAAGCTGCGGAGATAGAGCCTTAAGAAATGAAGCATGTATTCGCTAGTTAAGCCCTAGTCTGTCGATCATAAATAGAACTGACTCATGAACGAGCAAAAAAACATCACATTGAACTACTCGATTCTGGTATACCTATGCGTGACGCACTCGATACCTACTTCGATTATCTAGAGTCACTTATGATGAATTTAGGTTTTAAGGACTACACCTTCAACAATACTTCTAGAGCGATTCAATCTCAATCAGAACCTGAAATTGAACAACGCATCATAAAACACAAAGATGAAATACGTGACTTCTTCCTTCAAATATGCACCAGAGCTAGCTTCAGTGTAGAAGTAGTCGGTGAAGCCCTTTTCCTCATCTATTCAGGAGCCACCACCGAATCAGCAAATAGGCAAGATCTCAAACCTGTAACAGCGGGACGTGAAGCAGCGCTCTCTCTATTTGATGTTTATCTAATATTCTAATACTTTTAGCCACTAAACACGACAAAAAATAAGTCTTAATATCCGGAATACAACAGCATAACCTCTCTCTTATAATTTATATATGTTCGGAACAATGTTATAACCTATAATAATCACAAAATATGAAACTTACACCAATCGAAGAACGCAGCATGATCATCCATGAACAACTGCGAGGTAAAATCAGTATTCATAATAAGATGCCAGTAAGAACTACTGAAGATCTTTCTCTCGCTTACACTCCAGGAGTGGCCGCTCCATGTATGGCGATAGCAGCTGACCCTACTCTCGTCTCAAAGCTCACTTTAAAAGGAAATGCAGTCGCTGTCGTCAGTGATGGTTCTGCCGTTCTAGGATTGGGTAATATTGGGGCAGCAGCCTCTATCCCTGTCATGGAGGGAAAAGCTCTCCTCTTTAAAGAATACGCTAATGTCAATGCATGGCCAATCTGCCTAAACACCCAAGACACTGAGGAAAT
>JALZVD010000359.1 GCA_023300205.1 Akkermansiaceae bacterium
GCTTCAATCGCTTTTTTTGCTAGGGGTAAGGTTTCAAATATTTGTTTGGAGATGGCTGGGGTCTTTTCTTCTCCGTAGATGTTTTTGAGTCTTTCTTCTACGCCGTTTTGAACTTGTACGACCTTTGGGTGTTGCATGATGTCATATTTGTAGTTACCTGCGAATTCTTCACGGTCGGCTTCGACGGCATTTAGGAGCATGTCCATGATGTCTGGGACTGCGGAGATCACGCGTTTCCAGCTTGGCATGAATGGTGTCTCCATAGAGAGTTCTGGGTTTAAGAAGTCGTTTCCAGCTTGCATGATGTTTTCTGCGAATACTTCGATGGCGTGGCCTTCGGTGTGCATGTCGTAGTTGAGGCCGTTGATTGCGGCGTCACTGTGGTAGCTGTCGACTAGGTCGAGGGCGATGCGGTAGTAGGTGGCTTTGATGGTGCGGATGCGTTCTTGGGTGAAGACTTCTCCCTGGGTAGCCATTTTACGGAAGAGTGACTTGGAGATATCACAGCTCATCTTGGATAGGCCTTTGCTTTTGTCATCTAGGGATAGGTCTTGGTGCTTGTGGTCGTATGTTTCAGCGATGTCTACTTGGCAGATCTGGTTGGTTGCGTAGTTGCGGTGCATTTCTGAGAGGGTTCCCATTTCTAGGCCCCAGTCTGATGGGATGCGGATATCTTCGATGACATCACGTGAGAGTGAGAATTCACCTGCGAGTGGGTAGCGGAAGCTGTCCATGAAGTCTAGGTAGTCATTAGGTCCGCAGATTTTCTTGAGTGCTCTGAGGAGTGGGGTGACTAGGAGGCGGCATGCGCGACCGTTCATGGAGTTGTTTGCGATACGGGCGTAGTATCCTTTACAGAACTTGTAGCTTAGAGTGGGGTTAGCGACTGGGTAGATGAGGCGGGCTAGGAGGGCACGGTCGTAGGTGAGGATGTCGCAGTCATGAATGGCTACAGTGTCTACTTTATTTGAGGCGAGGATGTAGCCGAACATGTACCAGACGTTACGACCTTTGCCCATTTCTTGTGGGGCGAGGCCTTTTTCTTGGAGGAGGGCGTCTATTTTTCTGAGTCTTGGGCCGTCGTTCCAGAGGATGTCTGGGCGCTGTGGGAGGCGTTCAAAGAACTGGAGGGATTTTTTGAATTGGGATTCATCTGCGCGGTCTAGGCCTACTACGATTTGATCGAGGTAGGGGACGTTTGTGAGTTCATCGACAATGGAGCTGAGAGCTGGGCCTTCTAGTTCTGAGTAGAGTGAGGGGAGGATGAGTCCCATGGGTTTCTTTTTGCGGAACTCGAGTAGTTCTGCTTCTAGTTCTTCTAGTGGTCGGTTGTTGAGTTGGTGAAGTGTGGTAACGCTGCCGAATTGGTGAAAGTCTCCCATGATATTTTTAGGTTAAGGTTTGATTTATTTAAAGTGAGGATAAAAGAGTGATGACGGAGTCATTCCAGCCTTTAGAGGATGGATATTTTGCTTTGATGAGGTGTGGTGAATCAACGTCAATACTTGTGCCGTCAGCATGTGGGATGACGATAGCAATGTCAGCTGCTTCGAGCATGGATTTATCGTTATCGCTGTCGCCAATTGCTACGATGGTCCATTCTATCTCTGGGTATTGTTGTTTATAAAGTTGGGTTGTGACTTTGAGGCCGTCTGCTTTATCGGATGGGCCCATGAGATGGATGAATTTTCCGCCTCTGAGTGTGCGTATCCATTTTTTCTGCATTTGAGATTTGAAATCTAGCCAATTGGTATGTGTGTCATTCCATAAGATAGGCTCGGTGACGTGTCTTTGTTTGGCTAGGTTTGCGGCTTCATGAGTGAGGCTGGTGATGTTGGAGAGTTCTTCAGGGGTCCAGTCATGGAAGCCTTTGAATGAGTATCCGTGCTCTTTGCGAGCTTGGTGAGCTTTGCGGAGGATGAATTCTCTGGATAAGCCGGTGATGAGGGAGGAGTGATCTTTTTTTTGTTCCCATGCTTGTTCTGTGGTGGGCTTACAGAGTGGAGCTATTTCAGAGTGATTTGGAACTGCGATGATGCCTCCATTTTCGGCAATGAGCGGGGTGGTGAGTTCTAGTTCTCTGGCTAGTGATTCACATTCAACGAGTGTTTTGCTGGAGTTGAAGACGAGCGGGAATCCTAGTTTTTTGAGTTTGTTTACGGCTTCGATTGCTTCTGTGTATTGATAATTTTCATCAATGAAGCTTGCGTCTAGGTCTGTGATAATGAGGAGTTTTTTCATTTTAGAAAGTTAATCGTTGGCGTTTAGGTAGCTACTTTTGGTGATGTTGTGATCAGGGTTCAGTTCAAGTAGGCAGTCTGCGCGTTGGGGCATTTCTGAAAGCATCCAATGGGTAATACGCTCGTAGTGCATGATAAATTTTTTGATTTGTTGGTCATTCATGATGGAGTGATTTTGTTGGTCAGATGATTTGTCACGTAGCTTATTTTCTTGAGTGCTTCTCCAATTGTAGACGCATTCGAAGTTAGGGGCTTTGAGCATTACTAGGAAGTCGATGAGTTCAAAGAGTTCTTTGTATGGGCCTGCGAGTTGTTGATTGGCAAAATTTCTCCAGATGGCGTCAGGGTCTTCAGATTGTTCGAGGCTGTTGCATGGTTCTACTATATCTTTGGTTGATTGGGGTTGGGCGCCGACGCACCAGCCTTCGAAGATGATGACATCAACAGGGGTGTGATGCTGTATCCATTGATTTTCTTTAGTTCGGTCATCGATTGCTTTGTTGAATGTGGGGAGTTGGGTAGGGTGTTGATTTTTGAGCTGCTGAATGAGATTTATTCCCATTGAAACATCATGAGTTCCTGGGACACCACGGGTTTTGAGGAGGGGGTGAATCTGTTTGGCTAGTATGTCTCGCTCTCTACGCGTGAGGTAAATGTCATCGATTGATATAATGGCACTATGAAGCTGATGATCGTGTTTAAGAGATTGTTCGAGAACTAGTGATAGAGTAGATTTCCCTGTTCCTTGAGCTCCATTGACTCCGATGACAAGAGGTTGTTTGCTGTTTGAAGCCATTGCTGCAATGGAGCTAGCTAGAGGGAGGTAAAATTCTGCTGCTAAATTGACGAAGCTAGTGGGTAGAGATTCTATTTCTGTCAATGTTTTTAGCCATTTTGGATGATTGGCAGTGGTTGGAAGATATTTATTTTCTGGGTCGATAATCTATGATTGAGCAAGAATTGTGCCATGACCAGAATTTAACTATTTGAGAAGTTGTTATTTGTGAGAATCTTAATGATAAAAGAGCTTTTCAAGCCATCAGATAGGTTGATACTAGGATTAAGCAGGTCTTTCTGGAGATTAGGAAGACAAACAAAATGATTGTTCTGCTGCGCTGTATGAGCAGAGATTAAAAACTTTAACTTTATCATGAAAAAAAACTTACCGTTCATCACCTCAATTTCAGCCGGAGTTATTTTTGGTGGGATTTGCATCGCTCAGACAGAGACCTTACCTAGAGTAGAACCTACGGCTCCGAAAGTGGCTTCTGAGGATAAGGCAGTGGTTGATAAACTGACTTCCGCGAAGACGGATACGTCACGAGCTAGAGGTGCAGCTAGGAAATGGGCTCATGATTTATCAGACATCAAGCCAGATGCTAAGACTGTATACGGGACATTAGAGAATGGGATGCGCTATGTGATTCATAAGAATGCTCTGCCTCCTGAGCGTGTATCATTCCGTCTTCATGTGGATGCTGGGTCATTAAGTGAGAAGGATTCTCAGCGAGGTGTGGCGCATTTTCTTGAGCATATGGTGTTTAATGGGACGAAGACGTTTCCTGATGCAACGAAGTTGGTTCCTCAGATGCAGCGCCTTGGTATTGCCTTTGGTGCGCATGCAAATGCTTATACTTCGTTTGATGAGACTGTTTACATGTTAGATTTACCTGATGTGAAGAAATCGACGATTGATTTAGCATTTAATGTGATGGGTGACTTTGCTGATGGAGCGCTCTTATCTGATGCTGAGATCGATGAAGAGCGCGGTGTGATTTCTTCTGAGAAGACTTCTAGAGATTCTATTCATATGCGGATGATGGAGAAGCAGTTTGAGCATTTGATGCCTCATTCGCTTTTGCCTAAGCGTTTTCCAATTGGAACTGATGAGGTGATAGCGAATGCCCCACGTTCTGAGTTTGTAGATTTTTATACGCGGTATTACACTCCTGAGAAAATGACCTTTGTTGTTGTGGGGGACATTGATGTGGCTGAGATGGAGCAGCGTATTAGTAATCATTTTAGCGGAGTTAAAAACCCTGTTAAACCTGGAGTTAGAGGAAGTGTTGGTGATGTCTCGGGTGCTAAGGGGTTTCAGACCGTGGTCTTTTCTGATGAGGAGCTTACTTCTACGGATGTTTCACTGGTACAGGTTAGAGGGAAAGAGAGGGTCATTGATTCTAAGAAGAATAGAGCTGAGAAATTACCGTTGAATATAGCCCATGCTATTATGAATAGGCGTTTTTCAAGGTTAGCTAAGAAGGAAGATGCTATGATCACTAGTGGCTCTATCAGCTCATCGGTATTCTTTCGTGAGGCAGAGATAGGGAGTATCGATGTGACGGCAAAAGATGGGAACTGGCAGTCTGTGGTTCCTGTTTTAGAGCAAGAGCTGCGTAAGGCTGTACATTATGGTTTTACTCAGTCTGAGATCGATGAGATCACGGCAGGGATGATCAATGGGTATGAGCAAAATGTGGTGCGTGCGGCGACTAAGAAGACTAATTCGATAGCCTCATCACTGGCGAAGCATATCCATGGTGATTTTGTTTATTCCACACCAGAGGATGACCTTGCGATTTTCCAAGAGAACTTGAAGATGGTGACTCCTGAAGTTTGTCATAAAGCGCTGAAGGATTTCTGGAACACTGAAGATATGACGCTAGTTCTTAGTGCTCCAGTGAAGCCGGAGGGCGCGGAGAGAGCGTTAGCGGCGCTTTATAACCGATCTGGACTGGTGAAAGTGGAGCCTGTGGCGGAGAAGAAAGTGGCTGTGTTTGGCTATACTGATTTTGGCAGTCCTGGTGAGGTCATTTCTGAAAAGCATATTGAGGATTTAGACATCTATCAATTAGAATTTAGTAATGGTGTGAAGGTGAATTATAAGAAGACGGACTTTGATAAAAACCAGATTCTTATTAGTTCTCATTTCGGGACAGGGAAGCTAGGAATGCCACAAGATAAGCCCGGTTTGGATATGCTGGCAGGCGCTGTAGCTAATGGTGGTGGATTAGGAAAGCATAGTGCTGATGATCTCAGGACTTTATTGGCTGGAAAGAATGTTGGTGTAGGATTAGGGATAGGAGATGAGTCATTCACGCTGGGTGGAGCTACGACTCCAGATGATCTGGAACTACAACTGCAACTATTCTGTGCCTCTTTAAGGGATCCAGGATTCCGGCCGGAGGCTGAGCGTCAGTTTAAGGCTCAACTCCCGATGTTATATTCTTCAATGAAGCATTCTGCAAGTGGAGCTCAAGCTCATATGTCTGGATGGCTTCATGGTGGTGATGGTAGATTTACTTTGCCTACACAGGAGGCAGCGTTAGCTTTAGGCACTGCAGATGTGGTGAGTTGGCTTAAGCCTCAAATGCTTGAGAGTGCTTTGGAAATAGGTATCGTAGGAGATGTTGATACTGAAACACTCATCCCTATTTTAGCTAAGACAGTGGGAGCGCTGCCAGCTCGTAAGCTTGTAGAGGAGGTTGCGAATGAGTTAAGAGAGATCAATGTGCCAGAGACGCCGGCTACGAAGAGATTTGGTTTTGAAAGTAAGGTTCCTACGGCAATGGTGATCGTGGGCTGGAAGGCTGAGGATAATACGAATCATGATGTGAAGCTGGCGAGGCGTGTTGGCATTCTGGCTGAGGTTCTTAGTGACCGCATGCGCATAAAACTACGTGAAGAGCTGGGTGATGCGTATTCTCCTGGGGCAGGATCACAGTTATCTAGCACCTACAAAAATGTGGGATTTGTCTTAGCTTATAGTCCAGTGAAGCCTGAGGATTTAGATAGTGTTAGTAAGGTGATTATCGAGCTAGGTGAAAAGCTTGCTATGGAAGGAGCTACTGAAGATGAGCTTAAGCGTGCGCTTACTCCACGTATTGGGATGCTGTCTAAGAGCTTGCGACAGAATTCTTATTGGTTGGGAAGTGTGGTGGCAGAGTCTCAGACTAGGCCATATGTGTTAGATTGGTCACGTGGGAGAGACGAGGATTACAAGTCTATTAGCTTGGGAGATATCAATGCTTTAGCGAAGAAATACCTGAGTAGTGATCGATCTATGTCTATCAAGATAGCGCCTGAGAAAGTGAAGTAGATTTCATGAGTGAGTAAGAATCTTGGACAGGTCTATTAAGCTAGAGAGATGATAAATATAAGGCTTGTACAGGTAAATTTACCTGGATGCCGTGGGATCTTAACTAAATAGACTGCAAGGCTACTTTTCTTTCTGGCTGCGGCACATTCTATCTTTTCCTGGATGGAAGAACTTACCAACATAGTGCTTTTTATGATTTCTATTACGAGGGTTTTCAGTGATGGTGAACGTAGAAGTTGAGTAGGGGAGTCCATCTGTGTATTTGGTTTTCTAGGTAGCCCAGTAGAATGAGATGCTTGAATTAGTAGTATATGTTTGTATGCCAACTTACCCTTGGTTGGATGACCTTGTGTTAGCTTTTTGGCTATGATCTATATAGGATTAAGCGACTATATAAAAGAAAGAATCCAATGAAATAATTCCACTGGATTCTTGTTAAAATATATACAGTAAAAGAGCTATTAGTCTTAGTACTATAATCTAATATTATTACTTTTTAGTATTACTAGACATTATTTTCTTCATTTTTTCAACAATAGGCACAATCTCAGCTGGGATTTTTTTCCATTCTGTTTCAGGCTCGATCAGTCCGTTGAAGAGTTCTTTACCATCATTGTCTTGTGCGTTGAGATGAAGACCTTTTTCTGTCTTTTTAAGAGTGTAACTACCATTATCATCTTTAAAACGAACCATAGTTTTAAGGACTGTCGTCATTTTTACTTTAGATTCAACTCCGTCTAACATGTTGAGATCGAAATCAAATCCTCCGTCAGTCATATTCATTTGATCCAATGGTATGACACGCTCATTACCCTTATCATCCCTGATCACAGCTTTTCCAATAGCTACACTACCATCCATATTACCAAAGTTAAAATCAGTAGCTTGACTCTTTTTTCTCTTTTCTAAAGTGACCTCTGAGACAGCTAATTTACCCTTTCTATAGTAGCTTAATTTTACTTTATCTCCTGCTTTGAATGAACCTAGGAGATTCATGAGCTGATCTTTGTTTACTAGTAGCTGATCATTTAGCTTATACAAAATATCATTTTTGAGAATCCCTGATTTTCCTGCTGGGCTTTCTTTCTCTACTTTACTAATGACAGATAAACCGATTCCCGAAGTAATACCCAATTGAGAAGCGACAACTTCATTAGTTTTGGCGATGGAAACACCAAGGTAAACTGCTGGTAATTTAAAACTGCTGATTTGTGTTTTTAGCTGGGACTTTATACCTTTGAAGTCAAAATCTGCCACGTCTTTAAGCTCTCCTCCAATAGAACTGATCTTTTCTACCTCGATCGTCACATCGTTGCCATCTCCCATTTTCATGGCTAAAGCTTTAATCTTAGCTTTGGTATTAGCATCAATCTCTGGTAAATTAGCTCCTAGTTTTTCTTCTATCGCTTTTTTTATCCGTGCTTCGTTCTCAGTTGCTTTTTCATTTTGAGCAGTAGCTGCAGTTGTTAGTATTGCTCCTAGAGCTATGTATTGTAGTTTATTCATTATTTTATTTGTTGTTAAAGTTTGATTCTATGAGTGTTAGAAAATAGTTACAGGGACGAGGTATTGTTCCTCTCTGGGGTTCAGCAGTTGCATGATCGAACCCTGTATTTCCACATCTTCGCGATCCATTACAATGTATACCACTTGGTGATAGGGTTGATCATCTATGTAGACGAGTTCTTGGCTTTTGGGTAAAATGTATCGATGCCCTACTGAATCTGCTTTACTGGCAGGAGTCACCTTAATAGCTATTGGTTGTTCTTCACCAGTTTTCTGCTTCAATAATAAAGCAGTGAAGGTAGAAAAAGTAAGAAGCAGAATCGCCGCAATAGCGAACCGTGGATATACTTTAGCTGGGCTTGATTTTTGAACCATTCTTTCTCTGAGCTTTTCAGAGACTGGTTTTAGCTTTAACTCTTTGAGAGATTCTTCGAGTTGATTATTGTCTAGAAATTGCATACTTCGTTTATGGTTTTGAGTTGTTCTTTAAGTTCGATCACTGCTTTCTTGTATTTCTCAGCAGCTGTGCTTTTTGATAAGCTTGTCACTTCAGCAATATCTCTGAAACTTAGCTCGTTCCAAATGTGAAGAATTACTATCTCTTGTAATTCTGCATCAAGTTTACGCAGAGCTGTAATTAGTAATCTTTGTGATTCTTTGGCTTCCACAAAAGAACCAAACCATTGGCTTTCACATTCACCACTGTCAGACTCCATCACTACCAGCTCACCGTATTTTTGCTCTCG
>JALZVD010000360.1 GCA_023300205.1 Akkermansiaceae bacterium
TATTCATATACAAATCCTCAGCAGATTTATCCGTGAAATACTCAGACAAATGAACCCGGTCATACGCTGGTCGAGGCTCCTCACAAAACGCCACTAACTGATAACAACTCTCACTATCTTTTTCGAGAAACCTCTCACAAAACTTATACCCTACCATCCCGTTTCCTACTACTATAATTCTTGGTTTCATAGAGTTAGTGTTAGCAATACATGCGCCACATACAAATCCCCACACTCATCAAAACAATGAGTCATATTAATACACGTCTCTGCAGTACCGCTTCGCACTCTTCATCTCATTCACATAAATAACTGCCTCATCTGCACTCATTCCTCCATGCTCTTCTATCACCTTATGCAAGGCCAAGTCCACATCCTTCGCCATACGCGAGGCATCACCACAAACATAAAAATGTCCTCCCTCTGACAAGCATTCATAAAGAGCCGCCCCCTCCTCTATCATCCTATCCTGCACATAAACCTTCTCCTCCTGATCTCTAGAGAACGCCAAACTTAACTGGTGGAGATACCCTCGCTCCTTCATACCCTCTAACTCCTCGCGATACAAAAAATCAAGTTCCTCATAAGGATTACCAAAGAAGAGCCAGTTCTTACCTTTAGCTCCCGTAGCCTCTCGCTCTTCTAAAAATGCTCTGAACGGAGCGATCCCAGTTCCAGGACCGACCATAATCATTGGCACATCAAGATCTGATGGCGGTCGGAATGCCTTATTCTCATGCACAAACACACGAGGCTTAGCCACATCGGTGCGCTCAGAGAAATACGTAGAACAAACCCCTTTGCGCTTCGCCCCCTTAGATTCATATTCAACTACCCCTACCGTAAGATGAACTTCATCTGGGTGCGCTTTAGGACTAGAAGCAATAGAATACAATCGAGCCGCTAGAGGCTTAAGTAACTCTATAAAATCACTCATACTCTCAAATGGAATAGGATGATCTACTACAAGATCAATAATTTCAAGACCCCATAGGTAATCTGTTAAATCACTACGATCCTCTGCATTCACTAGAGAATTTAACTTTTCACAGTTTGCTCTCTCCGCCCATGCCTTCACTACAGGTAAGGTAATATTTCTAATCTCATACCGCTCTAATAAAGCATCTCTAAAAGTAGAATCTCCAAGCACAGCACCACCATCAAACCCTAATTCAGAAATGACCCGATCCACCAGATCAGCATCATTGACTGGATAGACTCCTAATGCATCACCAGCTTCGTAACTAACCCCTGAATCTTTTAAACTAATTTCTACATGCGTAGTCTCTCGCTCACTCTCTTCAGAATTTAAATTAGAAAGCTCCAGAACATCAGCAGTATAAGGATTCTTCTTAGTGACTCCAGTATCACCCTCATCTTCATCAGCTCCTGAAACAGTACCAAAAATAGCTAATAAATCATTTACCCATGTTGCGTAATCATCATCGTAATCAACATCCATATCCACACGCGGAATCAACGCGGAACCACCCAAAGAAGCTAGTCTCGCATCAAATTCAATACCACATTGACAAAAGTCAGGATAAGAAGAATCACCAAGTGATAACACGGAATACTTCAGATGCGCCATACTAGGTGCATCATCACTAAACAATGAATCATGAAATGCCTGCGCATTATCAGGAGGTTCACCCTCACCATAAGTAGAAGTAATAATAATCAAATGCTCTATCTCAGATAAAGATACTGCACTCATAGTAGCTAAATCAACAATTGCAGGATCCACCCCTGACTTCGCCGCCACTTTACCAAACTTTTTAGCCAACGTCTCAGAAGTACCCGTCTGAGATCCCCAAGCAATAGTGACAGGTATACCTGGAACCAAGTCTTCAACCTCATAAGGAGCCAGTAAAGCACTCAAATACCCATTCAACCACTCTTTCTGTTCAGAGGAAAAGGGTGCATCATCCGGTAAAATTAGTTGTTTCATAAATTATGTATCTTAAAATTAGTTACGCTATTAATTGAGCCTCAAACAAAACTCTTAGCTCATCACCATTATACTTTCGGGTAAAACTAGCGAAGTCTTCATCACCCTCCCTCTTCTCCATATAAACCTCTAACATCGAAACCACGAGTGGAGGGATATCAGTAAACGGAATAGACTGGAAAACATCTTGAGCAATAGCACGGTTATCATCTACACCACCGCCTAACACGATATGGTATCCTTCCACCGTTTCGCCATCTACTTTGCAAGCAGCTCCCTGCAAACCAATATCACCAATATAATGCTGTGCACAACTATTAGGGCACCCCGTCACATGAATATTCAAGGGTGTGTCGATCTCTATATGCTCATCGATGTAGTCAGATAAAATTCTCGATTGAGACTTCGTATTTGCCGCAGCAAATTTACACCCCGTATTACCCGTGCAAGCCACTAGCCCTCCAGACACATTCGTCGTTGTATGCTTGAAACCAGTAGGCTCTAAATCAGCTATAAAGCCACTTACATCATCATCCTTAACATGTGGAATGATCACATTCTGCCATGCTGTTAGACGCACATCACTCTTACCGTATTTATCAGCAAGAGCCGCTATCTGATGCATCTGTTCTGGTAAAATCTTACCTACAGGTGTCACTATACCAATATAGTTTAAACCTTCTTGGCTCTGTTGGTGAACACCATAATGACCAGATCTGTTTTTGATTGGCATAGATTCACAAACATCTAAAGATTGATAACTAAGAGGAAAGGCCAGTTTCTCCTGCACCTTTTCTAAAAGTTTCTCATGCCCCCAGTCATCCACTAAATATTTTAATCGAGCTCGCTTACGGTTAGTGCGGTCACCGTGCTCGATGAAGACTCTTAAAATGGCAGCAGCCACAGCCACGCATTCATCGGGCTTTAGTAGCAATCCGCAGTCACTTGCCAGTTGCTTGTGTCCAGTAATACCACAAAGCTGAACTCGAAAATAAATACCTGCCTCAACTCCTTCTGACTCTTCACATTCCACAGCATAAAACCCAATATCATTTGTATCAGCACAAGTAGAAACACTACCTCCACTATCAAAGCTAATATTAAACTTCCTAGGCATCCCATAAAGATCTCTATTATTTAAAATATAATGGTGCATCGCTTTCGCTAAAGGCACCACATCAATCAGCTCTTGCCTATCAAATCCAGAAGTCGGAGTCGCCGTCACATTCCTCACATTATCAGCACCAGCTCCTTTAGAAGTAAGCCCTAAGTCAGTCAACTTCTGTAGAACATTCACCACATTTTTAGGCATAATCTCTCTGATCTGAATATTCCCCCTAGTCGTGACATCAAGATAATTGCCACCCCAGTCTGCGGCGATCTCAGCTAACCCTCTCGTTTGAAAACTATGAAGAACTCCACCGGGAATCCGGCACCTCAGCATGAATGAATCTTGAGCCGGCTTCACATGAAACATCCCATAGAACTTATAACGAAACACATCATCCCCATCAGGGAAAATATTATCTGCAGCATTCTTCTGCATCTCATCCCACACATCTAGACCATTACGTTCATACTTAATAGTCTCCTCCTTACAAAGATCATCTACTGGAGTACCATAAACAGATTCTGCAGGATCATTCGTAAACTCCCCAGAACTATTTTGCCCTAAAAAGGGATATGCCTCTCTAATCCTAGCAGCTAAATACTCTTTTTGATCATTCGTAAAAGCTCCGCTGTATTGCATAATAATCAACAAGCACTTAGCGTGCCACAAATGAACAACACTCGAAAAAATATAATTCCACCAGATGAAAATCGGCTACTACCGCAGGATCAACACCCACCACATATACAGCAGATCGTAACCTAACAAATACTTAAATCGACTATCTCATTGAACAGAAACACACTCTAACGCAGCTAAAGACTATATAGTATATGTAAAAAAACTGGCCACTGATAATACACCAGAGGCCAGTAAGTAATCCTAATTTAAAAAATATTAGAACTTATAGTCTACTTGGAGAGAAAACTGACCAATGTCATTAGAAACAGCAGAAGGTCCATCATCATCACCAAAAAAGTATGCAAATTTAGCAAGAGCCTTAGTATTTTCATTAATAGGCTTCGCTAATACAAGATCAGCCTCCCAACCATATGATGTAGAGAATGACTCATCTCTAAAGTGATGAAGAGCTCCTTTCACAGCAACCCCCTTCACTTTAGTAGCTGCCTTAAGGTAGAAATCACTAAGCCCATCTAGGTTATCATTTAGACCGATTCTCTCCAAAATGAAGTTATCCGCAAATCCATTATAAGCATGCACAGTAGCTAATGGGGTTCTAAAGTCATCACCAAGATA
>JALZVD010000361.1 GCA_023300205.1 Akkermansiaceae bacterium
AACCCTCACCAAATACCCCGTCACCACAGCCCTCTCTCTCAGCGGAACCATCATCGTTGCCCGTGACAGCGCCCACGCTAAGCTAAAAGAAATCCTCGACTCCGGAAAAGAACTCCCAGATTACGTCAAAGACTTCCCTATCTACTACGCCGGCCCAGCCAAGAAACCAGACGGATTGGCATCAGGATCATTCGGTCCTACTACGGCGGGAAGAATGGACGCATACGTACCTATATTTCAAGAAAAAGGCGCATCCATGGTCATGCTAGCCAAAGGTAACCGTTCACAGGTAGTAACTGATGCATGTAAGAAACACGGTGGTTTCTACCTAGGCTCCATGGGTGGCCCAGCTGCCATTTTAGCTAAGGACCACATCAAGTCAGTAGAAGTCGTTGATTTCGCAGAACTAGGAATGGAAGCAGTCTGGAAAATCCAAGTAGAAAACTTCCCCGCATTCATCCTAGTCGACGATAAAGGCAATGATTTCTTCCAAACTATCAATTCTTGTCCTGCATGCTAGGTATTTCCCTTTCATTATTTGAATTTCTCACATAGATTCCCACCATGAGCTGCGCTGGACCAAGAATGAAGATGGACCCTACCCTCCACACGGATAAAAAGCCGTCATGGATCAAAGTCCGTTTACCAAATAACCCGGTATTCTGGGATACCAAATCCATGATCAATGACCTAAACCTCGTCACAGTATGTGAAGAGGCTCAGTGTCCTAACCGATGGGAATGCTGGGGCCAAGGAACAGCTACCTTCATGATCGCTGGGGATAAATGCACCCGTGCATGTGGTTTTTGTGCAGTCAAAACCGCCAAGCCAGACGCCCTAGAAGACGATGAGCCAATGCGGGTCGCTGAAGCAACCAAACGCATGAATCTTAAGCACGTCGTCATCACAGCAGTAGCTCGTGACGATCTCAAAGACGGAGGAGCTGAACACTTCCATCACACCATCAATGCGGTAAGAGCAGTGAATCCAGGCATTATCATAGAGGTTCTCGTCCCTGACTTCAACGATCGCGACTGGGCACTGAAAATGTGCATGGACGCACGCCCACATATCTTTAATCACAACCTAGAAACCGTAGAACGCCTCACACCACTAGTAAGAAGCAGAGCCAAATACTGGCGTTCACTCGCTGTTCTCAAAAAAGCAGGAGAAATGGTCAACGGCAAAGTCTCAGTCAAATCCGGCATCATGTTAGGCTTAGGTGAAACTCACGATGAAATCCTCAAATCAATGGACGACCTGTTAGATCACAACGTTACCGTCCTCACTCTAGGTCAATACCTACGCCCTACCCCACGTCACCTTCCAGTTGTCGACTACATCAAACCTGAATACTTCGATGAACTAAAGCAAATCGCTCTCGACAAAGGCTTTCGCCACGTAGCAAGTGGACCACTAGTCAGATCATCCTACCACGCAGCAGACTTCCGGCCAGAACTAGATGTCCTAGATGATATCGAAGCAGACCTCAGAGGAACCACCGAGCTAGAACTCAAGCCAAGCGACCTCCCTATCCCATCTGCAAGCCGAGACGTAGTAAAATCAACGCTAAGTTAAAATTCCATCCATCCATGGATCAAGCACCACCACAACCTGGCCCTAAATATTGGCTTCCAGTGGTGATTGGAAACATCATCCCCTTAGTTGGCGTGATTTTTTTCGGCTGGAGTTTAGCCAACATCATCATCCTCTATTGGATTGAAAATCTCATCATCGGTTTCTGGAATATTCCTCGCATCTTAATTGCGGGTGAATCAGGTAGATTGAAAAACATTCCAATCGCTATTTTTTTCACCATTCATTACGGCATCTTCTGCCTAGTCCACGGAGTCTTCATTATTAGTTTGGTGAACTTCTCGAAAGGCAAGTCGTTTGCCACCAGCAACCCTGCTATCTCAGATTACCTAAGCTCCGGATTAGTCTTCGGTGCATTGACCATGTTCATTTCTATAGGCTGGGACTTCTATTCCAATTACATCAAAAATGCTGATTATAAAAAATGGACAGCATCAAAAGCAATGAGCTCTCCCTATGCTCATATCATACTGATTCACTTAGGAATTTTCATCGGAGCATTGAGCATCGCCTTCCTGGGTTCATCCCTTCTATTACTCATCTTCCTCATCGTCGGCAAGAGCATGATCGAGCTAAAGACCAGAAAGAAACAACTCAGGTCTGATTTCTGGAAAGCTCAGCTTCTATCCAAACACGATCCACTTTCTTGAGACTCTTTACAACCAACCTAAAAGATTGCTCCACCATCTCTTCCACCTCTTCACTTGGGACTGTTCCATCGAGAGTCAAAGTGTTCCAATGCTTTTTATTCATATGGTAACCAGGCTGCACAGCATCATAGCGATCACGTAGCTCAAGAGCCTTATCCGGATCACATTTTAAATTAACCGTAGGCGGAAAACGATCTGGATTAGTAAGAGCAAACATCTTTCCGTAAACCTTATACACTAAAACATCAGGACCGAATGGAGAAGTCTCCTCCACCCGAGGATAAGCCAAGCACCGCTGAATGAGTTGTTCTAAGTTCATGATCACTTCTCTAATCCAGTAAATGTCTCCTCCTTTGTATCGCCTTCACAAGCACCCCATCAGCAGGGCCAATCATCCAAGCTAACAAAAACAACAAAGTCCCCGCTATCACAACTCCAGCAGACGCTTTTCCATTGAACCACACACTGATGTAAATCCCTGCAATGGAAGAAATCAAAGCATGGACAGCAGACAAGAAAAGCATCAATTTCATCCTATGTGTGCACAGATAAGCAGTAGCGCCAGGTAAAATCAGTAATGCTATAACAAGAATAGCACCCACCGCCTCAAACGCAGAAACCACAACAACAGACAGCACCGCCATCAAGGCATAATGCACAACTCCTGGGCTATACCCAAGAGACGCAGCAAGACCCGCGTCAAAAGAACTCAGTGTAAGAATTCGATAAAAAACAATAATGAGAGCCACCGTCACTACGGCAACTATCGCAGCAGGAAACAATGAGTCCGGAACATCTAAACCCAAAAACCTTACCGTCTTTGCATAAGTCACATGGGAAACATTCCCCTCCAAAACAGAATCCTGATGTAAATGAACCTTATCACCCAAAAGAACTCGAATCAGCACTAACCCAAGCGCGAACAACGAAGTAAACGCAATACCAATCGCAGAATCCTGCTTAATCCGCGTTCTCCGATGAATCTGCTCAATAAGGAACGTAACCAACACGCCAGCCACAGCGGCACCTACAAGTAACCAAGGAGATGAAAGGTCACCCACAAATGCAAATGCCACCACTATCCCTGGTAAAGCACTATGTGAAATAGCATCCCCCACCAATGACATCCTCCGTAAAATAAGATACGCCCCCAAGAGAGCACACGGAAGAGCCACGAAAAAGCACATCATCATCATCCATCCCCAAGGATCGAGAACCATTAGATTAGATAAATAACTATTCATTGTATTAATAACCCGTCTCCTCCTGTTTTCCTACCGCTTGCTCCATCTGCAAAGTCGCTTCCAGACTTGGGATAGGCTTCCCGTGTGGGTCAAACTGAGGGAAATTCAAATCTCGCTCCAGTTTCCTTACCGTGTCAGCGCCCAAGACGTGCTCTATCTTCTCTGCATCCTCATGCACATGATCTGCCGCATAATCAGCCTGATCAGTCAAATAAAGCTCCCAAAGTCGGTGGTTTCTAACAATCTCAGCCGCACGTCTCCAACCTGATGATGTAAGATAAATAGCAGTTTCCCCTTCCTCCCAAGTAGCCTCACCACTCCTCACTAGATCCCTGCCATCTTTCGCCACCTCTTCAAAAGAAATCTTCCTCATCTCAGCCAGCTGAGTCACCCCAACTCCTCCTGACTTAAACCCATCACTCTCAATAATCCGGTAAATAGACTTCAACGTATTCTCTCGGTGAACCCGTGACTTCCTACCCGCGTGACGCAAGAATTTAGCCATTACCCCATGACGAGGTGCCAGGAAATATCCAAAACTAAAGATCAACGCACCAAAGAGAGTAATCATCGGACCAGATTGAAACCGAACATCCAGGTTAGCGATCCACCACCCCCCTAATGCCGTAACTACCCCTAGTAAAACAGACAACCCTAACATCCTCTGTATCCTATCCGTAAGGAGGTATGCCGTAGCCGCTGGCGTGATTAACATCGCCGATACCAAGATCACCCCCACAGCCTGCATAGCAACCACTACAGTAAACGCCAACAAACCAAAAAATAAACCGTTCAGAAACCTCACAGGATAACCAAGCCCCACAGCAAAACCCTCATCAAAACTCAACACCCGGAACGGTCTAAAGAAAATATAAATCAAAACACTCACCATAAATGTAGACCCTAATATCAACCACAAATCCTCATCAGAAATAGTTGTCAGATCTCCAAACAAAAAACCATCCACTCCAGCAAGCTCTAGCGTAGAATTCCAGAACACCCCAACCGCAAAAAATGATGCCAGAACAACTCCCAGCGCAGCATCAGTCTTCAGTTTCGTACTACTAACAATCGCACGCACCATGATCACCCCCAGTAAGCCAGCCACTAATGCACACAGAAAAATCACCCACGGGTTCCTCTCATCAGACCACATAAATCCCGCCACAACACCTGGGAACACCGCGTGAGAAATAGCATCACCCACCAGTGCAACCCGTCTCACTACCACAAAACAACCTAATAAACCACAGACAATCCCAACACAAATAGCAGCAACAACTGCCTTCTGTCCTAAAGACAGAGCCAAATAGAACCCAATGTTAGAAAGTAGCTCCATGATGATTTCTATAGCCGATGACTAGCCTCAGGAATTTGTGCAGCCCGCTCAGCAACTTCATCAAGGATAGTCAACCTACCACCATACGTCTTTTGTAATAGCTCGTTAGTATACATTTCCTCCGTCTTCCCATAAGCTACCAACCTCATATTGAGCAACAACAAGTGATCAAAATATTCTTTCGCACTTTGTAAATCATGATGAACCACAAGAACCGTTTTCCCGTTCTCACGCATCTCCTTCAGAAGCGCGATAATAGCAGATTCCGTAGCTGCATCCACACCAGTGAATGGCTCATCCATAAAATATAAATCACTATCCTGCGCTAACGCCCTCGCTAAAAAAACTCGCTGTTGTTGACCTCCAGATAAGTTGCCGATCTGTCGCTTAGCATAAGGAAGCATCCCTACTTTATCTAGCGCCTCAGACGCTATCATCTTTTCCCTCTTCCCCACTCTACCAAAAAGACCAAGTTTCCCATACGTCCCCATCAAAGCAACATCCATTACCGTAACAGGAAAGTCCCAGTCCACACTCTCGCGTTGCGGAACATATCCCACCCTATGTAAATTCTCCTTAATCGGCTTCCCAAAGACCTTCACCCAGCCACCAGCAGCAGGAACCACCCCCATAATAGATTTTATCAGCGTAGATTTCCCCGCTCCATTAGGGCCGATGATTCCCACCAAGCTACCTTGTTCAATCTCCACATCCACACCATAAAGCACAGGCCGTTTATGGTAAGTAACTGTTAGGTCATGTGTTTCTAACGCGATCATTTTAATCCTTCTACAATCGCGTTAATGTTATGTTTAATCATTCCAATATAACTTCCCACATCATACGTCTCACCATCCACAGACTCCATCACGCCAAGTTTTCCCGTAGCATCAGCAAAGAGCTCATGAGCTGAAACTGCCACTCCTGCATCTTTCGCTATCGCAGAGATCCCCTTACTATTAGCAGCACTCTCAGGAAAGATCATCTTCAGCTTTTTTTCTTGGATGAAATTCACCAATTCCTTCACCTTCTTCGGCCCTCCCTTATCACCTGGAGCCAGTCCATCGATAGCCTTCACTTCAAAACCAAACGCTTTCGCATAATACATAAACGCATCATGACTCGTCACTAAGATCCTATGCTCGACAGGAACTTCACTCAGACGATTCTTTGCCCAGCTCTTCAGCTCCAGCATCTCAGCAAGATGAGTTACCCCACGAGCCTTATAAAGATCTGCATTTTTAGCATCCTTAGCTACCAGAACATCAACTACCACCTTTATCGTATGACCCCATAATTCAGGATCACCCCAGACATGGGGATCAGCATAAGCTTCATACTTATCTTCAGGGATGATCAGCTCAGATTTTGCTATTCCAGCCGTAACTGCATATGAATCATCCAACTTCTCTAAATTCTCCTGTAATTTTTCCTCTAAATGTAATCCACTATAAAAAATAACATCCGCGGACTTCAGCGCTATCATATCAGTAGGTCTCTCTATATAACTATGCGGGTCAATACCTTCTCCCATCAAACCAAACACATCCACCTCATCCCCACCGATCACCCGCACTAGGTCCCTTACAATAGTAGTAGTAGTCGCCACCCTCATCTTCCCTCCAGATTCAAAAGTTTCAGTAGATTCCCAAATCTCGTCTAAACTATTATTATTACAACCAATCAGAGATAGTAAAATCAACCCTAGTAAACAAAAACAAATCTTCATAGGCCACCCATAATACCTATTAAGTAATGAGTCAATAGAATATTAGCCTAGGCTAACTTTTCAAATACAACAAGATTCTACCAGCCTAAACTGTTACTGAGTAGGAGGATTATCTAAATAAACAGGATTCACTTAACAAGTTTTACTAACATAGCATCAATAGCTCGGCGTAAGCTCCATGCATTAGCGCGGATATTATCTTCAGATTCTACCTTAGTAAGCGTCTTCGTTATCTTAGTAAATAGATCTTTATCAATCGCTTTAGGTTTAATTTCTAAAACTGCCATAACCGCTATCTTATAAACAGACTCACAAGCCTTCTCATTACCAGCGTTGAAGAGATCTACACCCACACCGATCGCATCCATGAGAATCTTTTCAGATACAGCGTTTTTCCCCGTTACATTTATTTTAACCGACTTCTTAGGACTAATATCTTTAGGGATAAGGACATTATCTACCACGTGAATCACACCATTTGTAGCCACTATATCTGTTGCTGTCACTCTAGACTGATTGATGTACAATGCCGCGTTTTTGAACTGAACTGTAACTTTTTCACCATTCAGAGTTTTCGCATCCTTAAGCGTTACAGCAGTAGCTCCATCCACACTTCCAGGAATCACATGATACCTAAGAACCTTCGTTAACTGATCCTTATTCTCTGGCTTCAACAACGTTTGCAGTGTGCCTTTAGGTAACCTCATGAACGCTTCATCTGTTGGAGCAAATACAGTAAAGGAACCTTTTCCTTTGAG